>CAZRHT010000037.1:0-30549 GCA_964599895.1 uncultured Holophagae bacterium | reverse complement strand
TGCAGAGAACACGTTGACTGTTCCGATCCGTGCTGGTGAAATGGCATATCCACATAAAAAGAGTGAAGAGTGAAGCGCCAGGCGCTGTGATGAGTGATGAGTTGGAACAAGACAAAGACAGGGAAATTCGCTTCTTTTTCTTTCAGAACACAGAACACGGGCGCCGAAGGCGTACAGAACACTTCCCTTCTCACTTTCACTCAGGGGAATTTCGCGATACAATAAAATATGAAAATGTTTGACGGTATGCGGGGGTGTGATGAAACAGCCGGATGTACGACCCGAACGAAACGCGGCTGGTAAGTATTATGTCATAAAAAAGGAATGTATCATGTGCCAGGTGTGCGTTGCGATGGGGGACGGGTTTTTTGAGATGGACTGGGATGCCGAAACCGCGTATGTGGTGAGCCAACCTTCTGGCAAGTCAGCGGAACAGGCAGTTCGAGAGTCGATGCTTAGTTGTCCAGTGGGCGCGATCAAAGACAATGGGGAGGATTTTGAAGATGGTGGAGTTGATCAGTTTGGTATTTGAATTTGTCCTGATGGTGATGGTGCTCTTCCTGGGTTTTGATTTCATGGCAGAGTCCTTTACTAAAGAGAGTTTTTTTCCAGATGAACTGGCATTGCCTGCAACAGTGACACGGCCAATCGGAATAGTTTTGTCGATTGGTGCGACACTGGCGATTGTGTGGAAGCTGATTCATCTGTAAGGAGACAGCTTTCCGGAGCTGTTGCCGAATGGATATCAGCGGGCTGGCTCCGGATGAAGGGCTATCGGATTCTGGCTAGAAACTACCGTGTTCGCGGTGGTGAACTGGATATTGTGGCGAGAAAGCGGGATACGCTGGTTTTTGTGGAAGTCAAGTTCAGGAAGTCCGACCGCTATGGAAAGGCTGACGAATTTGTGGACAGCCGAAAGCAGAAACGGCTGAAGCTGGCTGCCCGGATGTACATGGCTGTGGAAAAACTGAACCCGGAGCACACAAACCACCGCTTTGACGTGGTGGCGATTGACAGGTTCCATTTTCGGCATATAAAGAACGCATTTTCATAAAGAACAGAGCATTGATTCAAGAGAGGTGGAGAAATGACTTTTACCCGAAACATTGTGGGACGGATGGTCCCGTTAGAGATAAACGGAAAATCGGTAGTACCGTTTCAGGGAATCGGAAAGCACCGTCCGACGGGCAACAAGATTGGTCCCCTGATTCCGACGGGCGCCGATTTCACAGGGAGCAAACTGAAACAATCCATTGACGAAGTTCTGGGCTGTGCCCGATTGAAGGATGGAATGACGGTGTCTTTTCACCACCACCTTCGTAACGGGGACGTTCTTGTGAATCTGGTAGTAGAAAGACTGGCAAAACTTGGAGTAAAGGGGATTACCCTTGCTCCATCCGCACTTTTCCCTGTCCATGAACCCCTTGTGGAATATATTAAATCAGGTGTAGTCGCCAATATTGAGGGTTCCATGAATGGGGAGGTAGGTAGGCTCTGTTCAACTGGCGGATTCAGCAAGACTGCAATTCTCCGTTCCCATGGGGGCCGTTATCGTGCGATCCAGGACGGGGACCTGCATGTGGATCTTGCCTTCATAGCGGCACCTTCTGCAGACTCTCACGGGAATGCCAATGGTGTCCATGGCCCATCGGCCTTCGGCTCCATCGGATTCGCACTGGCCGATTCCCTGTATGCGGACCAGGTGGTAGTGGTGACGGACAATCTTGTGCCTTTTCCCTGCCATCCATGGGCGATTCAAGGGGGAAACGTCGACTATGTCGTTCAGGTGGATTCACTGGGTGACCCGGAAAAAATTGTATCTGGCACAACGAAGATTACGACCGATCCCACAAGGTTAAAAATTGCCCGCTTGGCGGCGGAGCTTGTCCAGGATACCGGACTGGTAGATGAACCTGAATTCAGCTTTCAGGCGGGGGCGGGCGGCATGTCACTGGCGTTTGTGAAATACCTTGGAGAATTCATGCGCGAAAAAGGAATTTCTGCCTCTTTTGCACGTGGCGGGTCCACGCAGTTGCTGGTAGATTTGCTCAACGAAGGTATTGTGAACTACATTCTGGACGGCCAGTGCTTTGATATGGCGGGAATCAGATCACTGGCGGAAAACCCCCGCCACATTGACACCAATCCATTTACTTCCTACTGCTACCACACAAAAGGATGCTTTGCCCCGAGAGTAAAGGTTTCAGTGCTGGGTGCCACAGAGATTGATGTGAATTTCAATGTTAATGTGAATACTCACTCCGATGGATGGTTGCTCCATGGCATCGGTGGCTTTCAGGACACAACCGACGCGTACATGACCGTGATTACAGCACCGCTGGTTCGTAAAATTCATCCCATTGTTGTGAAAGACGTGGTGACCGTAACGGCACCTGGAGAAGCCATTGACGCGCTCGTTACGGAATACGGTATTGCCATCAATCCCCGTCGTCACGATATTCTGGATCGTCTCAAAGGATCCGGACTGCCCCTTGTCACTATGGAAGAGTTGTATGATAAGGCAACGGAACTTATCGGCGGGGCCAGAGCACCGGAACCGGAAACAACAGACAGGATTGTGGCAGCCATTGAATGGCGGGACGGCACTGTCATTGACGTTGTGCGTCAGCTTGTCACGGACAATAAGGAGTAAACAGTGAAAATCGGCATCATCGGGTTAAAACAGAGTGGGAAAACCACGGTTTTCAATGCACTCACCGGTCAGGCTGCTCAGACCGGCTATGGGGCGAACAAGGTTGAAGTGAACATGGGGACCGTGCCCGTGCCGGACAGTAGAGTGGACAAATTGACCGAAATGTTCAAACCGAAACGCCAGGTAAATGCGGTTGTAGAGTACATGGATGTGGCAGGTGTGGAAGGCGAAAAGGCTGTGGATCCGGCAATTTTGAATCAGATCAAAGTGACCGATGCACTGCTGGTTGTGATTCGTGCGTTTGAAACTGATGCGGTCGCGCATCCCTTCGGCTCTGTTGATCCTATTCGCGACTTTCAATCCCTGATGGATGAATTCCTGCTTTCTGACCAGGCGATAGCTGAAACCCGCATTTCCCGTATTGAAAAAATGGTGAGATCCAATAAAAATGCCCCTGAGAAAAAGGAATACGACTTATTGCAGCGAATTATTTCTCATCTGGAAGAAATGAAACCCCTCCGTGAGATGGTGTTGAAGGACGAAGAGCGAAAGCTGGTTCGCGGCTTCCAGTTCCTGACCCAGAAGCCTGTACTGGTGGTATTCAACACTGGGGAAGGGGAGGATTCAACAGAGCTGCTTTCGCGTTTTCAGGAAGTATCAGCTGAGATGGAAAATGTGGATGCAATTACCGTTTCCGGGGAAATCGAAATGGAAGTCAGTCAGCTTTCGGCTGAAGAACAACCCATGTTCATGGAAGACCTCGGACTGGAGGCCCTGGCGAAGGACAGGGTGATTCAAGCATCCTACAGCCTGCTGGGATACATTTCCTTCTTCACGGCCGGTGAAGACGAATGCCGGGCATGGACCATCCGAAACGGCACCATCGCCCAGAAAGCTGCGGGGGAGATACATTCGGACATTGAACGTGGATTCATTCGTGCGGAACTCGTGAATTATAGTGACTTCATTGCGCTGGGGAGTATGGCAAAGTGCAAGGAAGAGGGGAAATTGAGGCTGGAAGGGAAAGAATATGTGGTTCATGACGGAGACATTATCAACTTCCGCTTCAATGTATAGACGGGCCTGTTTTCGTTGATGCTGCGTTGTCGTGAGGATAGAAATGCTCACGTACCTGCGTTGTGTACGTTCCGCTTCCCATCCTCACTCCGCCTTGCCTGAACGAAAACAATCACCGCCTGGGAGAACGTTTGACGCCGCTGTGGTGAGGTTTTGAAATCGACGCCCCGCTGAAGAAGGATTATTGTCTGCAGGAGAAAATATGTCAGATTTAGAGCTAAAGTTCAAAAGAGCGCAGGAAGAAGTGACGCAGTTACCGGAGCGTCCGGACAACAACACGCTGCTGAAATTGTACGCCCTGTACAAGCAGGCTACGGACGGTAATGTTGCCGGTGACCGGCCCAGCGGCTTTGACCTTGTGGGTGCTGCCAAGTATGACGCAAGGGCTGAATTAAAAGACATGGAGCCAGATGCCGCAATGGCAGCATACATTGCGTTAGTGGAGAAACTGAAGTCCTTCTGATTCTTGAAGGGCAACAAAAACTATCGCGTACAATGGCAAGGGACTATGCAATCAAAAAGTTGATTGGGTAATGATAGGAATGGCCTCAAAGAGACAAAATACCTTTTAATTCATAACGTTGTATGCTAAGTTTCTAGTATGACCAATGGCGATTTGTTAGACGGTTGGAAATCGATATCCACTTTTATTGGAAAGTCGGTCAAGACAATTCAACGGTGGGAGCGGGAATCAGATTTCCCCGTCCATCGTGTACCCGGCCGCCAATCTGTATTTGCTATGAGATCAGAGGTGAACGCGTGGCTGAAACGGCAACCGAAACCTGAAAAATATTCTGAAGATGAAAGGCCGGGCAAAACCGGCAGGTTTGACGCATTGTTCCGACCGAGGCGAGTGTCTCCGCTGGTTCTGGTGTTGATAACCCTCGCGATAGGAGTTATTGCCTTTCAGGACCTAAAGGATGTCAAAGATGTTCATTCTGTGTTGGGGCCGTTGAAAGTTAGGCTTGTGCCATACTCACAGGGGTCCATGTTGACTGTGGAAAATGGCCTTGGAAATTTGTCCCTGCAGCGTAAATGGGATTACAACTGGTTTGATTTTGCGAAGCGCACGCCAGGTTCGCGTCTGTGGCATATAGTGGATCTAAACGGGGACGGACTGGACGATTTTTTGCTGGCAGCCCCGGAAAAGTCGGTGCCGATGCTTGATATTTACCTTCAGAACCCTAACGGCAGATTGAATCTGGAACGGTCTCTGAATTTTGGCAACAGTATCGAGTACCAGGGAAAAGTGTCTCGGATGGAAAGGATCGAATCATTCACTACTGCCGATCTGGATGGGGATGGTGTGCGGGAGCTGATTGCACTGACTCATCATGCTTCAAAGTATCCTGCACTGCTGATGGTGACGACGCTGCATGGCGAGCCGATACTGACAATGGAACATCCCGGTTGGCTGAATGGGATAGTGCAGGTGCGCCACTTGGACCGAAAGGCCCGGCTTTATATTTCCGGGACAAACAACTTCATCACAACATACAGTGAGCCGGTGATTATGTGTCTGTCGATGGATTGGCACAGACGGGGTTTGCGATTTTCATTGATGCGGCCGGGGCGGCATATGGTAGATACCGTACCGATGGGAGTCTCCTTGACTTATGCGCGTTTAGGTAGCTTCCCTCCTAATGCGTTCATGAGTATGTGGGAACGAGCGGTTATCCGCCTGAACAATCTGAAAAGATGGCGGGGCACATTGCTCGTGGAGGCGGGGTATTATGACACTCGAAAAGGTACTGCAGTGCTTCCCGGAGGAGCCCTTATGGCGCCTGTCCGGATATTTGAACTGGCGCCGGACCTGTCCCTCGTTGATGCGCAATATTATGATGTGGTGCTGGAAGCTCTGGACATCCATCCTGAACAGGAGCCTTATTATTCACTTCTGAAATCACAATACTGGAACGGACATGTCTGGCAGGACACGGCCTGCACTGTACCCTGTCGGCGCGAAGCGCCGCAGAATACGGTGAATAGTGAATAGTGGATTGTGGATGGTTCAGAAAAGGGTTACAGCTTAAGTTTACAATCTTTTATGACGCATAAGCGATGAATAATGCCCAACTGTTTTCTTTTCTGAGCCCATCACCCATCACTCATCACTTCCTAATCAGAGTCTTCCCGTTTCCGGTTCCGCGTGGGGCCAGCAATTGGAATAGATCCGATCCGGTCGGAAGCGATGGGGTGTAGAGTGTATTTCGTTAGAAATACCCAGGACAACCAGCGCCATCGGCAGAATATGGTTGGGCAATTCCAACAGTTCCCTTACGCCCTGAATCCGTTCTTCGCGCGGATAGATGCCGAGCCAGCAGGATCCGATCTCCAGTGAGTGAGCGGCCAGCAACAGATTCTGGGTGGCCGCACCACAATTCAGTGCAAGGTAACCTTCAGCAGACTCCAGTCTTGTGTCACCGCAGACTGAGATGACAACGGGAGCTTCTTTAACCATAGCCGCGTACGGATGAAAGCCCGGAATCTGGTCCAGCAAGGTCCGGTCATCAATGATGACGAAATACCAGGGTTGTCTGTTGTTGGCGCTGGGCGCATACATGGCAGCCTCAATGATGCGATGCAGGGATTCGTCTGAAATGGGAATGTCCTTGAACTTCCGTATGCTTCGGCGAGTCAGAATGGTCTGGAGTGTGTCCATAATTTCCTCCATGAATTTGATCTTATTCATATTGTACCGGAAAATTAATTGAACGCACAGTAGCTGATGATGCGATGCGTAAAGAGTTCAGATAATACCTGGATGGCATTCAGATTCTCTCGCAAAGGCGCGAGGCACGCAGCGGAGACGCAGTAACTGGTTACATGTGACTCGTGATTAGTGAAGAGTGAAGAGGCAGGGATTACCCAATCTCTGATTTTTCTTATCCCTCCACCCACACCCACTCCTACACCTACTCGTTCGGCCGCAGGCCGTAGATTCTCTTGTAAAGGTGCGAAGCACGCAAAAGGGCAAAAAAAGAGGAAAGAGCTTTAGCAGGCTCTTTCCCCTTTACTAATTGCGATTCACACGTCACTCTTCAGGTGATACGAAGCGCTTTGCTTACCCCTTCCAGAGCCCGTGGAGATTGCAGAATTCGCGGGCAAAGACAGTGGTTGCTTCTCCAACCAGGAAAATGGCTTCCGGCTGGTCACCGGGGTTTAAGTATTTCTTGTGGGAAACACCATCAGCGGTAAGTTCAATCCACTGTATCCAATGGTTTTCTTCCATGGGGTGCAGGGTGCTGCCTACGTAGACCCGATAACCACCGTCAATTTTTTCAATGACGGGGACGTGTTTTTCTGTGCTGGAATCGGCTGTTTTGGCTGTCATCAATTCCATCTCCTGATCGCAGCAAACCAAGGTACCAGCACCTTCGCCGATGATCTCAACGAGGTTTCCGCAGACATTACACTTATAAATCTCTGAACGTTTCGTCATAGTTTCCTCCTGTTTAAGTGTTATAGATATACTTTATAACTCATCTGTATGTTCTGCAAGAAATTTTGCAACCCCTTCGGTTGTGGGCTGCATGGAATTCTTACCTTTCTCCCAGTTGGCTGGGCAGACTTCGCCATGTTTTTCCACAAACTGAAGGGCATCCAGAATACGGAGCGCTTCATCAATATTGCGGCCAAGGGGCAGGTCGTTGATTACGGAATGACGGACAATGCCTTCCTGGTCAATCAGGAAGAGGCCTCGAAGGGCAACTGCGTCATTGAAAAGAATGCCATAGTCACGTGAGATGTTCTTGGTAATGTCCGCAACTAGTGGAAACTGAACATTTCCAATGCCGCCTTTTTCTACAGGAGTATTCTTCCATGCCAGGTGGCTGAACTCGGAATCAATGGAAGTGCCTATTACCTCGCATCCCCGACTCTTGAATTCGTCCAATTTCTTGTTAAATGCGATGATCTCGGATGGGCACACAAAGGTGAAATCCAGAGGATAGAAGAAAAGAATAACGTACTTTCCACGGTAGCTGGAAAGTTTCAATTCATCAAAAGTGTTGTTTGGCATTACTGCTGTTGCTGTAAAATCTGGAGCTTCTTTTGTCACAAGACTCATTTTTTGTCCTCCGTATTGAGTTAAAGATTATTTTGGCGGGGCTTGGTAGCTCCGCTTCGGGAAATCACTTTCTGTTGTTCTTTCAATTCACTAATGGCCAGGGAAATCTCACTGCGTTCGACAGAAAGGGAGTTGACTCGATCCCGGTTCCCCTGTGCTCCGGTTACCTCATTCTTTTCATTCAGGGCATTTAGGTTTACCGGGTTCATTGATTCCTCCAACAATATTAGTAACCATTCGCAATAATAACACAATGTGTTTTCTTGTCAAGGGCCTTGATAATTTTTAAAATGAAAAAAAGAGGGGGAAGGGAACTCCCCCCTCAGAAAAGAGATTCAGATCAATAGGCGTCCTCGTCGTGAATGATTTCTTCGGTTACCGGATGGCGTAAAGCTATGTAATGCCATATCTGGTATGCCAGAACAAATGGAACACAGATGAGAACGACCACAAACATGATTTTGAGTGTTCCCTGGGTTGACGCTGAATTGTAGATGTTCAGAGACACGGCCGGATCCAGCGAAGATGGATACAAGTTGGGGAACATGCCGATGATGCCAAAATAGGTAACCATTACTATGGTGACTGCAGAAGCAAACCATGCTTTCCACCAATTGTTTTTTGCCATAAATACTCGAACCAATAGCAGGGCAACAACCGCAATTAATGGAATGACAAACAAAATCGGATGGGAAAGATAATTGGCATAAAGTGTTGTCGCAAATCCTGAATAGGTGAGAAAAAGGACGGCAAGAATCAATGTAATGATCCACAGTTTCGGCGCGATTCCTTTTGCACGTTCAGCAGTCATTCCCTTGGTCTTGACAGTAGCCCAGATGGCCCCGTGCATGAAGAAAAAGAAGAGGAAAAACAGGCCGCCGGCAAGGCCGTATGGATTCAGGAGAGTAAAGATGTTCCCGTGAAACATGCCTTGGGCATCAAAAGGGATACCCTTGAAGATGTTGGCAAAGGCCACTCCGAATAGCAATGCGGGTACAAAGCTGCCGATTATGAGGCACCAGTCCCAGATTTGACGCCAGCCGTGACTTTCCACTTTGCTTCTGAATTCAAATGCAACACCCCGCAGAATCAAAGCGAATAAGATGAGCAGTAGGGGTGCATAAAGCGTACTGAACATCACAGCATAGGTCTTCGGAAAGGCAGCGAATGTGGCACCGCCGGCAGTTATGAGCCAGACTTCATTGCCATCCCAGAATGGACCCATTGCGTTAAGAACCATTCTCTTTTCCGTATCATTTTTAGCATAAAGGGGCATCAGAGCACCGAGGCCGAGATCAAACCCGTCCAGCATGAAATAGAGTGCCCAGAGGAGTCCCCACAGGATAAACCAGGTTATGTTCAACATGTGATTTCCTCCTCAGTTTGTTTCCGGCCCTTTACGGGCAAATTTGAATAACAGGTAAAAATCCGCAATTCCGAGCAATGTGTAGACCAGCGTGAATGCTATCAGGCTGGTAGCCACCTGAGGAGTGTTGATCGCGGTCGATACAGCATCTGATGTTTTCATGATGCCGTACACAATCCAGGGCTGACGACCAAGTTCTGCTACTGTCCATCCCAGTTGAATTGCAATATAGGGAAGGGGAATTGCCCAGATCAGAATTTTCATGAAGCGGGGATATTCCTCAATCCTGTCCTGCCAGCGCCACGCAAAAAGTGCCAGCAGGATCATGAGAAAACCAACTCCAACCATAATACGGAATGCAAAGAACACCGGAATTACCGGAGGCCGTTCGTCTTTTGGGAAGGACTTCAGACCCTTTACTTCAGCATAAGGTGTGTAATGGGAAAGGATGCTGAGCAGGTGGGGAATTCTCAAAGCTTCAACGGTGTTCCTTTCGTGTGCCGGGTCCGGAATGATCAGCAATTTCATGTCGGCTGGTTTTTCTGTGTCCCAGATGGATTCCATTGCTGCCAATTTGGCTGGCTGGTGTCTCGATACTTCTTCACCGCTGAGGTGGCCGGTGGCAACAACGAGAAGGGAGAAAACTAGAGTGAAGGACGCGGCGATGCGAAAAGATTTCTTGAAAAAGCTCATATTGCTCTTACGGGCAATGTGCCAGGCACTTATTCCCATGACGAAGAAACCGCCCAGCGTGTACGCGGCAGGCAACTGATGGAAGAATTTTAGAAACGCGTAAGGATTGGTAATCACTTCAAAGAAGCTGGTGAGTTCCGCACGGCCATTTCTAATCGTATAGCCCACCGGATGCTGCATCCACGCATTGGCGGTGAGAATCCAGAATGCCGAGATATTGGATCCGATGAACACCAGCCAGATGGAAGCGGCGTGCATTTTCTTGCTGAGCCTTTCCCATCCAAAAACCCAGACTGCGATAAAGGTGGATTCCATAAAAAAGGCAAGGGTCGCTTCAATCGCAAGGAGGGAGCCGAAGATGTCTCCCACAAACTCTGAATAACGGGACCAGTTGGTTCCAAACTGGAACTCCAATGTAATACCAGTGACAATTCCAACGGCAAAGTTTATCAGGAAGAGCTTTCCCCAGAACTTTGTGATCCGTTTGTACTCCTCGTCTCCGGTTCTCACATACATGGTTTCCATAATGGCGACCAGCAGTGAAAGACTAAGGGTTAGCGGAACAAATAGAAAGTGAAAATAGGTTGCCACGGCGAACTGAAGCCGTGACAATAGTAAGACATCCATACTCATTACCCCCCTTTTTATTATATGGTTGATACCAAAGACCATTGTAGCGCAAAAATACCAAGTGGCAAGAAAATTGCGCCGAACAGCTAATAAATATTATTAGCAGAAGGAGGAGAATATTTCAACTGACTTTTATGTTGAACAGTGAACAGAAGCTTTAGAAATGAAACGTCTGTGACAGAAGAATTGAGCAGGATTTGAATTTCCATGAGGGGCAGACTGAAGGAAAAGTGCCGGTGCCTCAACGTTAATTACCCGAGAATCGCGAAAATGAATATTCTCGATTCTTAAAGGGTAATATATAAGGAATTCAATTGTCCTGGGGTAGCGATATGTTTTCTGAAAAATTTCAGGTTCAGGAACCTGTAAAGGAAAGGAGATTTTAGTATGGCAAAATGTCCACATTGTGAGAAGGATGTTAGTCTCGATTCAGCAAAAAAGGATGAAGGTGCCCTTGAAGTCCACAAGGACGTGGAGGGTCTTGTAAAAAAGGAAGTTATGTATTCTTGCCCGCACTGCGACCGGGTCCTTGGTTTTGCCTTTTTCCTGGGAGGGATCGCAACCGGAAGGCCGTGACGGCGACGTACAGAACTTTCAATACGGCGTGTCGGTAACTGAAGGAATTGAAAAGGAGGAAAAACAATGAAGGAAAATCCCATTTACACATCCCGAAGTACTGTCAGGAGTCTCTGGCAGGAATACCGTATTTATGACAATCGCGTGGAGTTCGCTACGAAACTTGGGTTGATGGTCGTCCCATTTGAGCACATTGAACACGTTGACACCGTGGAGTCGGATGTTCAAGGGCTGCTAAGGGGCAATCTGAAGTTGAAGAATTTCCGTCCAGCTTTGAAACTGGATTGGGCCAATTTCCTGGAGCATATTGTCCTGGACAAAAGTGAAGGATATATACGGCGAATCCTTTTTACACCGGATGATCCGCTACGCTTTGAAATGGAGCTGAAACAGGCACTTTCCCGATTCAGGTCATAAACTTCAAGCGCTCCGAATATGGGTCGCTGAGTATTTTCTGTCAGTAGCCTTTGCGGAAACAGAAATTGTGATTGATCGTATAAACAACAGGAGGAAACGAGATGACACATCAACCCATGAACGAAGAGAAATCGGAAGTATTCTCAGGACTGAGAGACATGAGAAAATCTGCTGAGGACAGGAAGATTGCCGGAATATGTGGAGGGTTTGGTGAATATACTTCAGTTCCTTCATGGCTGTGGCGTGCCATGTTCCTCACATCCATTTTCTTCGGGGGGGTAGGACTGATCGCATACATTATCCTATGGATTTGCATGCCCGCTGCGAAAAGAACCTGATAAAAGGAAGATGCCCGGCGTCAGCAGGTATTCAAAAGCACTTCCCTTATTACATCTGAATGTCTAAACTGGAACTGTAGTATTATGCAGTGAGTGATCAATCATCTTTGATCAAAAGAAAACTGTTCAATTCTTACAGCAGGATGTCTGAAAAGGAGTGCCAATGCCTGAAAGCTCTCTGTCTTTACCCGGAACTCTCAACCGTCCCCTCGAGCTCCCGTGCGGAGCAATAATCAAGAACCGTTTCTGCAAATCCGCCATGAGCGAAGCCCTTGGAACTCGGGATCACTCCCCGACGCCAATGCTGACGAGACTCTATGGCCGTTGGGCCAAAGGTGGTGTGGGTCTCTGCGTGACGGGCAACATCATGATCGACAGGAAAGCTCTCGGGGAGCCGAAAAATGTCGTCATCGAAGACGAACGAAACGTCGAACAACTGTCAGAATGGGCAGAGGCCGGGAAGGAAAACGGTACGCATCTTTGGCCCCAACTGAACCATCCGGGAAAACAGAGTCCCAAAACTCTCTCTTATGAACCGGTAGCGCCTTCTGCCATCGGTTTTCAGGGCCCGCTTGGCCGATTCTTTAATCCACCCCGTGCTCTCAGCGAAAAAGAAATAGAAGAAATTATCGGGCGATTTGCCAGATCGGCAGGAATCGTTAAGAAGGCCGGCTTTACCGGCGTTCAGATTCACGGCGCACATGGTTATCTGGTGAGCCAGTTCCTGTCCCCACTGCATAACAAACGGAACGATAAATGGGGCGGAAGCATTGAAAACAGGATGCGATTTGTCCGGGAGATTTATAAAGCGATGCGCAGGGAAGTTGGGGAGCATTTTCCGGTTGGTATCAAACTGAATTCTGCCGACTTCATGAAGGGTGGTTTTTCAGTAGAGGAATCTGCTCTTGTCGCCTGCGCCCTGTCCGAAGACGGCATTGATCTGATCGAACTTTCCGGCGGAACTTACGAAAAACCAGCTATGACCGGTAAGGGGGGGCCGGGACACAAGAGTGAGCGGGAAGCATATTTTCTCGAACAAGCTGCTCTTGTGCGGGACTCAGCATCTATACCCTTTGTCATTACCGGAGGCTTTCGAACAGGAAGGGGGATGGCCCGAGCCGTAGACGAAGGGCTTGTGGATATGGTGGGACTGGCCAGACCCATGGCAGTTGACCCCGATCTACCGAGAAAAATCCTTTCCGGGAATGAATATACCAGCTCCGTGAAGCCACTCAGTACCGGCATTCGTACAATTGACAGAATGGCCCTGCTTGAAATTACCTGGTATGAACAACAACTCCGGTTTCTGGGCAACGGAAATGAACCGCGTCCAAAACAAAGTGTCTGGTTGTCTTTTATGAAGACCCTGGTCGAAAACGGAACCCAGGTTTTCCGGAAGAGAAGAGCATAGTTCTGATCTGGAAATGGGGAAGTTGCCGTTATGGGTGGGCATCAGAGGGACAGCTTAAACTGATGAGTTCGGAAACTACAACCCGCTTTTGCACTGCCCGGAGATTTGAACCCGGTCTCAGTTCGTAAAGAAATCCAGGATATTCCCCAAAGTAGATGTGTCGCCCCGGTAAAATTCGGTGTACTTGCAGCGCGTGCATGTAAGCGTTGTGAATTTCCGGTTTTGCACGTCAAAGATCTTAGCGAACCGGCCACCAGTCGCTCGCATTACATCTGTTTCAAACTGTGTGTTGCCGCATTTCGGGCATATCCAACTATTACTCTGTGCCATGGGTTCTCCTCCTTCAGTACTCAATGCGCTGTGGTAAGCGGGATTCGTTTACCTTGACAGACAATTACACATATTGTTACGCATCTCTTCCCCCGATTATTCATTTCAGTCTTTTTTGCCGACCACAATCTTGCGTTGGGACTCAGGTAATGTCCCCGTTTTACCGGGTTTGCTGTTAAAATATTTAACGTTAAAAAACAATTAAACACATCCCTTTGTTATTCTGTGGCTTAAAGGATAGTGAATACTGTAAAGATTTTAATCGGCAAGGTAACCCATACAAAACACAAATGGTTACGCATAGATGGGCGCAATGTGTTCATCCCCTTTACGGTGGCTTTATCTTCCCAAAATCTTTAAATAAAAGAAAATAAATGAATTGAGGTTTTGGCATGGGACTTGCTATATAAAGTCGTGTCATGAATTATTACTTTGGAGGTAATAAAATGCAAGAACAAAAAAGAGTTTTACTGGTGGACGACGAATCATCTATAAGAAGAACATTGTCTTTTGGACTGGCCCAGCGTGGCTATGAAACGGATCCCTGTGGGGATGGCGTAAGCGCTCTCATGAGAATGGAGACTCTGGAAAGAGATGGAGCGATGCCGGACGCTGTGGTTCTGGACATTCAGTTGCCCGATATCCTGGGAACGAAACTGGCCCGGATAATCAATTTCAAATATCCGAACATCCCTGTATTTCTGATCACCGGCTACGCAGACAAACTGAATCCAAGTGAAATCCGTGATCTCAAGGTGACAGCCCTTCTTGAAAAGCCATTGAGCACGGATGACCTGGCTGATCGTTTCGAAACTGTGATGGCACAACAGGCTCTCGTGTCTGAAGAAGCCGCTGAACGCGCCGTGGAACCGAAAACCTCCGTTTCCGCCTATCTGCTGTTGAAGCTGGATGAATCGAAAAACTTCTTTGAAAGCTATCAGGAGCTGTTCTACATGGACAATGTACTGTACTGTGATGCAACCAAAGGTGAATACGACATCTTTATGCTGATTCAGGCGGATACACGGGAGAAGCTCAATGATGTTATTGAACAGAAAGTGAAAGCTGTGAAGGGAGTTGAGGAAGTTGAAGTTCTGAACCTGGAACCGCCGGTTCTGAGTGAGGCCCTGGAAAATGTGATTCATGCTGCTGAGGATGCGCTGAATGATGGAAAGGAAGATGGTCAGAATGCCCGCGAAATGAGCAATCTTGTATGTTCTTATCTCCTCCTTGAAATTGAAAAGGATAAGTTGGAGAAGATATATCCTGCTCTCCGCCTGAATGAGAATGTTGTCTACTGTGACTACACTACGGGCACTTATAACCTGGTCGTATTTCTCCATGGCAGATTCTACAGTGACATTGATAAGTTCATTGAGGAACATATCACAAGTATGGATGGAGTACTCAGGGTTAAGGAATATCCGGTAGTTAATCTGCTTGGAATGTAACCACTGATTTCTATGCTGTTCAGGAACCCCCGGATCCAGTTTGTTGGGCCGGGGGTTCGTTGCGTTTTGAGAGTTGCAAATGTGAATATTCCCCTTATAATGAAATCGAGGATTGCGATTACGCGAATGAAAGGAGCCTGATTACATGCCTGAAAAGAAGCCGGTGGCGCTGATAGAAAAGAGCGTGGAAGATTTCAAAGTTGATCTGATCAATAAACGTAAGACAAAGGGATCATTGATTCCTCTGCTCCAGTCGGCTCAGGATACTTATGGATATATTCCTGAAAAAGCCATTCACTACATCAGCGAGATTGTGGGCATCCCGGCGGCGGAAATTTATGGAGTCATTACCTTTTATACACAGTTCCGCTTGAAACCTCTTGGGAAGTACGTGATCAAGATATGTGAGGGAACGGCTTGCCATGTCAATGGCGCAAAGGACCTGTTGAAGACACTCCAGGCTGAGTTAGGGATTACAGTTGGGGAAACCACAGGCGACGGTCTGTTTTCACTGCAATCAGTGGCCTGCCTGGGATGCTGTTCCCTGTCACCAGTGGTCATGATTGATGAGGATACCCATGGGAGCCTGACGTCGGACAAGATAAGAAAAATTCTCAAAGACTATAAAAACCGGTGAGTGGTTTTGATTCTCCGTTTGAGTAAAGATCGTAGGAAGAGAAAAAATTGGATTTATGGATGACAGACAGTTGTTACACTGCCGCTTATTACGGCAGGTAACAAATTGAAAAGGGGGACCCGCGATTGATGAAGATTAAGGTTGGTCTTGGCACGTGCGGCATCTCAGCAGGTGGTCGGGCGGTATATTCCGCTCTTGAAGAAGAAATAGCAGGGCATAATCTGGACGTAGCATTGCAGGTGACGGGTTGTATGGGAATGTGCTACGACGAAGTACTGGTGGAACTGGTCGACAAGGACGAGAGCCATTTGTATGGGAGAGTGAGTCCGGAAATGGCACGGGAAATCATCAACCGCCATGTGATAAATGGAGAACCGGTTCCGGAATGGATTGTCAAAGGCAAAGCGGTTGAAGAGACAGATACATTCTTCGATAAACAGGACCGAATTGTCCTCAGAAACTGCGGCATAATTAATCCGGAGTCCATTGAAGATTATATAGCTGTCGGGGGTTATGAAGGAATTCGGAAAGCAACCCAGAACTACACCCCTGAAGAAGTGATCGAAATGGTCCTTCAATCCGGACTGCGGGGCCGTGGGGGTGGGGGATTTCCCACCGGCTTAAAATGGCGGTTCGCTCGCCAGGCCGAAAATGACAAGAAATACATCATCTGCAACGCGGACGAAGGTGATCCCGGAGCATTCATGGATAGAAGTGTCCTTGAAGGGGACCCTCATTCGGTTCTGGAGGGCATGATGATTGCCGGATACGCTATTGGTTCCGACGAAGGGTATATTTATGCCAGGGCCGAGTATCCCCTTGCGATCCAGAGACTGAAAGAAGCGATTTCCCAGTGTGAGGAGCGGGGCCTTCTGGGGGCAAAGCTCTTTGGTACGGACTTCAGCTTCAAAATACGAATCAAGCAGGGCGCCGGCGCATTTGTGTGTGGAGAAGAAACTGCGTTGATTGCTTCCATTGAGGGTAAGCGCGGTGTGCCTCGAATTCGGCCCCCTTTCCCTGCCAATAAGGGTTTATGGGATAAGCCGACTAACATAAACAACGTGGAAACATTTGCAAATGTCGCATGGATCATTCTGAACGGACCGGAAGCCTATGCTTCCCGAGGAACTGAGAAATCCAAGGGAACCAAGGTTTTTGCTCTGGCCGGAAAAATCAAGAAGAGCGGTCTTGCTGAAGTTCCCATGGGAATGACCATCAATGAAGTCGTCTTTGATGTTGGCGGCGGGATTAAAGATGACCGGAAATTCAAAGCAGTTCAGATGGGCGGCCCGTCAGGCGGGTGTATTCCGGCCAGCATGGGCGATATTAAGATAGACTTTGACGAAATCAATAAGACCGGTGCCATCATGGGTTCCGGTGGCATGATTGTCCTGGATGAAACCACCTGCATGGTAGATATTGCGAAGTTCTTTCTGACCTTCACTCAGAATGAGTCCTGTGGTAAATGCACCTTTTGCCGGATCGGAACCAAACGTATGCTGGAAATACTGGAACGGATCACAATGGGAGAGGGTAAGGAGGGAGACCTCGAACTGCTGGAAGATCTGGCCCACAAAATCAAAGCGGCAAGTCTCTGCGGTCTTGGCCAGACAGCCCCTAACCCGGTTCTCACCACCTTGAAATATTTCAGAGAAGAATACGAGGCGCATATCCGGGACAAGAAATGTCCTGCTCATAATTGTGTGGCTCTGCTGACATACCGCATACTGGAAGACAACTGCACCGGATGTACCTTGTGTGCGAGAAAGTGCCCGGTTGACGCGATCAGCGGAACCGTCAAACAACCCCACGTGATTGATCAGGCGGCCTGCATCAAATGCGGTCAATGTTATGACGTCTGTCGGTTCAATGCCGTCGAAAAACTGTAGCCCTGTGGAGAATAATATGAAATCAATTGAAATTACGATAAACGGCAAGTTGATTCAGGCAACCCCTGACAAGACCATACTGGAAGTTGTTCGGGAGCAGAATCTCGACGATATACCCACTCTCTGCCATGATGAGCGAATTGAGCCGTTTGGTTCATGCTTTTTGTGTGTTGTGGAAGTAGAGGGTTTGAATAAGCTGGTGCCTTCCTGTGCCACTAAGGTAACCAACGGTATGGTGATTCATACTGACAACGACCGAATTCGGAGCTCGCGCAAAACGGCGCTGGAACTCTTGTTGTCCAACCACTACGCTGACTGCATCGGGCCATGTGTTGACAGTTGTCCGGCACATGTTGACGCACAGGGCTACATCGCGCTTATTTCCATGGGGAAATACGAAGAAGCGCTTGCTCTTATCAAGGAACAGAACCCACTGCCCGAATCCATTGGCCGCGTATGCGTTCGGAATTGTGAAGATTCCTGCCGTCGTCAATGTGTGGAAGAATCCGTTGCGATCAACTTCCTGAAACGCTTTGTCGCGGATGTGGACGCGGAACACCGCTGGACCCCTCAACCAAAAGCGGTAAATGGAAAAAGAGTCGCGGTGATTGGCGGAGGACCGTCCGGATTGACCTGCTCCTACTATCTGACAATGGAAGGATACGCGGTTACGATTTTTGAAAAACTGCCTGAACTGGGCGGGATGCTGCGGTACGGTATTCCTGAATATCGCCTGCCGAAGAAAATTCTTGACGACGAAATAAAGTGGATCACAGACCTTGGCGTAACGATTCAAACGGGCATGGAAATGGGAAAGGACTTCACCGTAAAAAGTCTGATGTCGGATGGTTATGATTCCGTTTATCTCTCAGTGGGTGCGCAGTCTGCCAGTACCATGCGGCTGGAACACGAAGATGATACCGAGGGCGTGATCAAAGGTGTTGATTTTCTGCGGGATATTCAGCAGGGAGACCTTCCTGAACTGCCGGGTACTGTGGCCATCGTGGGTGGTGGAAATACAGCTATTGATGCGGCACGGACAGCCCTGAGATGCAAGGCAGACAAAGTTGCCATCGTATACCGGCGGAGCGTTAACGAAATGCCTGCCAATGATGAGGAAATTAAAGCAGCCGAAGAAGAGGGAATCCAATTCGAATTCCTGACACTCCCAACGAAGATCATCCGGGAAGACAACCGGCTCAAAGCCATTGAGTGTATCCGTATGGAATTACACGAAGCGAAGCCGGGGGATCGGCCCCGTCCGGTTCCAATTGAAGGTTCAGAATTTACCATGCCTGTTGACTTTCTGATTGGCGCCATTGGCCAGAACGTGGATACATCATTCGTAAAAGGCTCAGAAGGCTGCGAACTGGAGAAATGGGGCACAATTAAAGTGGATGAAGGTACCATGGCGACATCTATGCCAGGTGTTTTTGCGGGTGGTGACGCTGTGACCGGTCCGTTAACCGCAATCATGTCCATTGCTCAGGGTCATACGGCGGCAAACTCCATAGCCCAATATCTGGAGAAAGGAAAAGCCGAAGCTCCTGATTTCAAGTTTTACAGTTTCAAACATCGTTTTGATGAAATTCCTGAAGGAGAATTTGAGTGCATTGCTAAGGACCCGAGGGAAAAGATGCCGGAACTTCCGGCAGATGAACGGACGAGTACATTTGATGAAGTCGACCTTGGTTTTTCGGAGGAACAGTCACTACACGAAGCTGAACGCTGCCTGGAGTGTGGATGTTCGGA
Organism: uncultured Holophagae bacterium; assembly: GCA_964599895.1. Taxonomy (GTDB): domain Bacteria; phylum Acidobacteriota; class Holophagae; order Thermotomaculales; family Thermotomaculaceae; genus UM-FILTER-49-7. The sequence continues at coordinate 11,260 of CAZRHT010000037.1, read as the reverse complement.
ATACTATGATTGTGCTCTTCGGAAGTATGCGGACCGATTTGAGGTAAATATTGAAGAGTTCATCGGAGAGGTCAAGCGATACGATGTGGATAAGGCTCATCCATTTTTCGTTCTGGACCCCAACAAGTGCATCAATTGTGGCAAATGTGTCCGGACCTGTTCGGAAATGCTTGAGATTTCCGCATTGAGTTTCGTTTATCGGGGATTCAAAGCGGTTGTCAAGCCTGCCATGGAACGAACTTTGCCGGAAACCAATTGCGTAAGCTGCGGAAACTGTATTGACGTGTGCCCGACAGGGGCAATTGCGGAGAATTTTCAACATAAGGTACTTGGAATCCTGAAAAAGGAAAATCACGACTCGATTTGCCACTTCTGTTCTCAGGGGTGCGCAATCAACTTCAAGGTTATTGATGAGAACATATTTCATGTGGCCAATTCGGAAGAATCCGTCATGGATTCCCACAATCAGGGTTATTTATGTTTGAAGGGAAGATTCGGTCACCGGTATCTTTCCAGTGAGGACCGGTTAACCAGTCCGTTAATACGGGAGAACCGAACCCACAGGAAAGCCTCATGGGATGAGGCAATGGAAACAGCGGTAGAAAGGGTAAAGCAGACAATAAATGCCCACGGCCCTGAGTCGGTGGCCGTTTTTGGTTCTCCCAATCTCTCTAACGAGGAACTGTACCTGCTGCAGAAATTTGCCAGAATTGGCCTGCAGACCAACAACATTCACAGCCTCACAAACATGCTGTATGGAATTGATCAGGACTGCCTGGATGACTCAATCGGCATGACAACGTCAACGGCTTCCATGGATGAAATCGGGAAGGCTGACGTGATTGTAGTGATGAATGCAACCGGTTCGGAAGAAAACCTCATTACCGAATTGAAAATCAAAAATGCGCAAAAAAGAGGTGCTAAATTCGTTCTGTTCAGTTCCTCAGAAATCAAACTTACAAGGTTCGCCGATCTCTGGATTGACAATAAAAAGGGGACCAGTACCGTCATTATGAATGGATTGGCCAGGGAATTCCTCAAGATGCCGGGTACCGACCGCCAGGCAATTGAAGACAGAACATCCGGGCTGTCAAAGTTGGAAGAAATGGTTGCGCCTTTCACCAGAAGCAACGTGGCTACAACAACAGGGACTTCGGTTTCCAGCTATGAAGAACTGCTCAGCCTACTGATGGATCCGGACAAGAAAGTGGTTTTTGTTTACAACCTGGATTCATGGCGGGAGAAGGCAAAGAACGATCTGCAGAGTGTGGTGAACTTTCTGGTCCTGACCGGACGTCTTCAGGGTGAAGGAAATGGCCTCGTGCTGATGAGAGAGTATGCGAATTCTTCCGGTGTCGCCGACATGGGTGTTTCTCCCAATCATCTTCCCGGTCAGGTGGGGGTAAATGAAACAGAGGAAATTTCCCGGATCGGCAAGGTCTGGAGTTCATCATTGTCGATGTTTAAGGACAATGATTTGAAGGAGGACATGAAGTCAGGGAAAATCAAAGCCGCGCTGATATTCGGAGAAAACCCCCTGGCTCTGGTGGAAAACCGGAAATACTTTGATCACGTTGGATTTGTACTGGTGAGTGACAGCTTCCATACTCACTCAACAGCCGAAGCCGATGTTGTCTTACCGGCTGCCACGTATATGGAACAGGAAGGCACCTACACGACCTGCGACCGTCGGGTTCAACTGGTGAAACAGATCAACAATCCAAAGAACAGCTATGAAAACTGGCAGATTATTTCTAAACTGGCAGGCTCTTTCTCAGATAGTTTCAACTACGACTCAGTGGAAGATGTGAGAAAAGAGATTGAGAACGTCAGCCGTTTGGGTCTCAGCAGCGACGGAATCCCGAATCTGGAGAGGGTGCATCCCGGTTTCTCAATCTATCAGACCCAGCTTGGCACAATGAATCCTGAGAAACCGACGATTATCTTTTCGGAAGAATTTTTCAGAAGCAGGGTGAGAAACAGGCTCAGAAAATAGAGAGAAGGAGGACTCATGAAGATTCCTGAAGATTATAGTTCTGTATGGATTTGCCTTCAGGATGTCCTGATTCTGGATAAGGACAATCAAATTGTCCATTCCGGAGACAACATGCAGGCCATTCTGGGAATCTCAGATGCCTCCACTAAACAATCGTTCATTGATTTCTTTCCTGAATCCCATGATCGGGTTGCGATCAAAAAGGTCCTGGCATCTGTTCGGAGCGAAAAATTGGCACGTTCCCTGGAGATTCCGGGGATTGATCCTACATTAACCGCATTTCTTTCAGGGGGACAACAGGGACAGGTTGTGATTGCGGTCCAGGCCCAGTTGGAAGCGGCCAATCATATGCAGCACCAATTGAAAGAACGGGTCAAAGAACTGGAATGTCTCTATAGCATCAGCCGGGAAATGAAGGGTTCCCAGGACCTGGACGAGGCAATCGAAGCGTCCATTAAGCATCTGATTGCCGGTTTCCAGTACCCTGATATTACTTCAGTAAAGATTCAATTGAAGCCGGGAAAGATCTTTGGCGATCGTAATATGGACACTGAAAAAGCGGCAAACACCCTGGAAAAACCGATCGTGCTCGGTGGACGGGAAATCGGTCGTATTTTTGTATTCTACCGGGAGCCGGCAGAATTTCTCGATGAAGAAGATGCGCTTTTAACGGAAATTGCAATTATTCTCTCCAATCGCCTGGAAAGACTCAAATATGTTCGCACCCTGGAAAAGAGGCGAAAAGTTCTCCTGTCAAAGAATGAGAAGCTTCTTGAATTGACGGAAGTATGCAGCACCGCGAGGAAAAAATTGCAGGCTGTGCTGGATGCCATCACGGATAAATTGGTTGTGATTGGACCGGAGTATAAGGTTATTCTCTCCAACAATGACCAGATCTGTGTGGGAGGAATCTGTCACAAGGAAATATTTTCCTGTGATGATCGATGTGAAAACTGCCCCAGCGAGATCGCCTTCAGGGAATCTCGACCCGCTGTGACAGAATTGCGGAGAGGGGATAAGTATTACTTTATCCGGGCATATCCAATCCTGAACGATGAAGGCGAAGTGGAACGGGTGGTGGAAACCATCAACGACGTTACCAATCAGAAGCAAATGGAAGCCCAGCTGTTTCAATCGTACAAGCTGGCATCCATCGGAAAGCTGGTCGCAGGCATTGCCCATGAAATTAACAACCCCAACACCTTTATACGGGGAAACGTGAAGATCGTGCAGGAAGCATTTCAGGACATATTCCCATTGCTGGATGACATTTACGCAAATCAGCCTGATTTGAAACTGGCCCGGTTGAATTATGGCATCTTTCGCGAACACATTCCCCAGTTAATTGAGGATATGAACCATGGAACTGACCGGATCAACAAGATCGTTCTGGGATTGCGAAACTTTGCCAAGAAAGATGACGGACTGCTCACGGAAGATGTCGATCTCAACAACCTGATCCGAAATAATCTGCGGATCGTCAAAAAGGAAATCGGTAAATGTGCCAACATTCGGGAGAATCTGGCTGAAGATCTTCCGATATTCAAGGGGAATCGCCAGAAAATGGAACAGGTCCTTATGAACCTGCTGACCAACGCGTCTCAGGCAATTATTGGGGAAAACGGACTGATCACAATTCAAACCAGCTACGATACAGACGCAAAGAATGTGATACTCGAGGTTCATGACAATGGAACGGGAATGGATGAAAAGACCCGAAAGCACATCTTTGACCCGTTTTATACGACGAAGAGGAACAGCGGAGGAACCGGGTTAGGGCTGTCTATCCTGTATGGTATCATCAAGGATCATGGCGGAACAATCCATGTTGATTCCGAGATCGGCGTAGGAACAACATTTACCATTCGCCTGCCGCTGCAAAGAGGTGAGACATCATGACCCGGATACTTGTGATTGATGACGACCGTGCCATTCTGAATTTTATGAAAATATTTCTACTTCAGACCGGACTCTTTGATGTGGAAGTGCTGCAGGATTCCACTCAGGCGTTCGATGTTCTTTCAAAGAACCAGCCGGACATTCTGCTCCTGGACATGGATATGCCAAAAGTTAACGGTATGGACATACTTCGTTTCCTCAAGAAAGAAGAGATAGAAATTTTCACCGTAGTACTTACTGGAGTCGAGGATATCGATCTTGCTATTACCGCCATGAAACTGGGCATATCCGATTACCTGCTGAAACCGGTTGATGAGGAAAAGCTGCTGTCCGTACTGGCAACCGGATCTGAGATGCAGGTGCGGACAAAGCAGGAAGAAACGGAGAAGACCCCATTTTCCCTTGATGGACTAAAATACCCGGAAGCCTTTATGGGGATCCTGACCTGTGACAAGGAGATGCTGCATATTTTCCATCATGTGGAAAAATTCGCCGAAACCGACAATAGTGTCCTCATTTGGGGCGAATCCGGATCCGGAAAGGAGCTGGTGGCAAGAGCCATCCACATGATCAGCAAACGAAGAGACAATAATTTCATTGCTGTGAATGCAGGTTCTTTTGCGGATGATCTGTTTACATCCGAATTTTTTGGGCATGAGAGAGGCTCTTTTACAGGAGCGGTTAAGGATAAAAAGGGATTTCTCGAAGAGGCCAATGGCGGTACCCTGTTTCTGGATGAAATTGGTGAATTGTCATTGCCCATCCAGATCAAGCTCCTGCGGGTCCTCCAGGAAGAGGAATTTTATCGCCTCGGTTCGACTCATAATGTAAAAATGGATGTCCGCATCATAGCCGCTACAAACAAAAACCTGTTTGATGAAATCAAACGTGGAAACTTCAGAAAGGACCTCTTCTTTCGACTGAACATTAACGCGATCCATCTTCCGCCCCTGAGAGAGCGAAAGGGTGATGTTGAACTTCTATCGGAATATTTCTTCAAGGAATTCAATGAAGAATATGGGAAGTCCATTGAACGCATCTCGGCACCTGTTTTGAATCTATTGAACAATTATAGTTTTCCCGGCAACGTGCGGGAACTGATGAATCTCATTAACAGCGCGATTCTCGTGGAGTCAGGTAAAGAACTTCGAAAGGCGTCGCTCCCCAGCTATTTTCTGGACCAGTGTCACGACCAGCGCGAAGTACATTCCCGTGGCGAGAGGCTGCTATCTCTTCAGGAAGTGGAGAAGGAACACATTCGAAAGGTGCTTGATCACACCAATAACAACAAAACCGTGGCTTCCAGGATTCTCGGCATCTCAAGAGTCAGTCTGATATCCAAAGTAAAAAAATACGAACTGGAAAAATAAAATAGTATCTGCCAGAGGGCCCAGGCCGCGTCTTCGAAATTGGTAATGTTATAATCGGGCACTAACTGGTTATCGGAGTACTGAATGGCGCCAGAAATTGCAGAAATAGCAACAATCGTCACCAGCATACTGACGGTCGTGGTTTCGCTTCAAAGAAAGGCTATCAGCAATTATTTCAGAAAAGCGGACGCTTTCGAAGAAGACAGGGGAGTGAGTTTTGAAACAAAAAGTGCTCTCAGGATATGTATTCTGAGGAAAATGTTGAAATCCGGAGAGGTTGTTCAGTTCGAAAGTGTGTATTATTTGAATGAATCCCGAATAGAGGAATTGAAAAAGCGCAGAAGAAAGCGGGCACTTATTCTGGTTCCCGTCATTTTGACAATAATACTTGCCATTATCTGGGCTGGAGCCCCGAAATGAGAAACGGGCGTAAAGCTGTGCCGGCTCCACCCGCCCGGAGCCGCAACTGGATGACAGACGTCAGGCATTTTTTCCTTCACAAACCGGAGATTCCGACGCTGGTCCGGTTCAATTCCATGGAAGAACGGGAAAACTACAGTCAGCGGATCATGCAGCGTCTGCAGCTGGACGTCCACCGCTATGTTATTCTCAATATCCACCAGATCGGGATCAATCTCCCGGTAAAATATGTGTTTGATGAACTGATGAAATGGGATGGGGACGCAACCTGCTGGCCGAATCACCTTGCGGAGGTGAACCGGATTGACGGACGGCTGGACGCCATCCACCTCTATCCCTTCGGATGGCGGAATTATCCCTTCAAACGAAAGAACGGATTTCTCGGTCTGCACTACATCCCTCTGTTTAACTTGAATGCCCGTCGTATCCAGGAAACACCTGACCCGGACGAAATGGACAATGCTCGCTACCTGCTCTATGATTGCAGCGGCGGTTATCCCATCGGTATTTTTTCCATGTACGCGCGTTCACCCATTGCTTCTCAGGGAGAAGTGGAAACGACCCAGGTCTTTCTGGTGGTCGGGTTCAACTTCTATGGCCGCGAAGACTGGTCGAAAAAGCGTCTCGTGCATGGTTTCTGGGAAGGCATCCATAATCGGGTAACATCCAACGTCATGAACCGCTTCAAGAAACTTTGCGAATGGCGATTCCAACAGATCCAGGACAAGGGAAAGTTCTGAAAAGAATCAAGGTTGAGGTTGAGTCCGGATGAGATTCAGGGAAGGCTGGGGAGTTGGCAATTCGTCAGTCTCTTGTTTTCTTCAATTCAACACTTAATACTTATCATTTTAGCATCCGGCCCACCTACCGCTAAGTCACTTCCCTGAACGTTCAACAGATCAGTGACAATGGTCACAAATGGTTATTTTAAGATTGCATTAATTGTATTTGTGTATATTTTAAGAATATAGAGAGATGAAAATTTCGGACATGCATCCTGAGTATCCGGTAGGGGGGGCAATGAAAAGGACAATCATTCTTGTCATATTTTCAGTGAGTATGATTTTCTGGAACGGCTTCACACAGGGAATTGTGGTGGACCATACCTGCACCGACATTTCGCAAATTCCGCAGACCTATATTGATGCGGCAAAATCGACCTTGAGAATCGGGTACAGCCACACCTCCCACGGGAGCCAACTGGTAACCGGTATTAATGCCTTCAAGGGGAATCCAGGCGATCCATATTATTTTGAATCTGAAGACTGGGGCCTTAATCCAGGCGTCTTTCTGAATGATGAGTGGGCGAATCCAGCCGGAGCGGGGGATCTGGGGTACGATAGCGACCTTGCCTGGAGAGATGCAACTATCGCCATGCTGGCAGAGCCGGGAAACGACAGAAATGTGGTTATCTGGTCCTGGTGCGGTGGCGTGAGCGATAACACGGAAAGCGGGATTGATACCTATCTGAATGCAATGAATGCGTTGGAACAGGCCTACCCCGGTGTCAGATTCGTGTATATGACAGGGCACCTGGACGGTTCGGGACTCAATGGCAACCTTCACCAGATGAACGAGAGAATTCGAAACTACTGCAGAACCCATGGAAAAGTTCTCTTTGACTTTGCAGACATTGAAAGCTATGACCCGAATGGCGTGACAAATTTCAACGAATTGTATGCAACAGACGGTTGTGAGTACGATACAAATGGTGACCATAACCCATGGGGAGATGGAAACTGGGCGAACGAATGGATGAGTGCGAACCCATCCAGTGAACTGACGCAGATTGCAGGCACCTGCAGTGAATGTGCCCATTCCGTGACACTGAATTGTGTATTGAAAGGCCGCGCTTTCTGGTGGCTGATGGCGAAACTTGCCGGCTGGGAATCCCAGTCGTCTCAGGTGGCCATTGACAGTTTAACCGTAGACGTTCCATTGGGAACAGCACCCCTGGCTGTGGGGCTCATCTGTCTGGCCCATGCCCCGGATGGCGGTAAGATTGTAAAATACCAATGGGAGATAACAGGTCCGCGGACAGACAGCATTGTTACAACAACCGGGAACCTGGCCTACCATTTCATCTTTCCCGGAGATTATTCTGTTTCCGTTACAGTTACGGACGATGCAGGACAAACCGCAACGGCTATTCTGGATACCGGTTCCGGGGACGGGAATATCCGGGCATCCGGTTATGCTCAGATGAAAATCCCGCTGCCCGGCAAAATACAGCTGCAACAGACAACGAAAGACAGCACCGCAACAGTTCAGACCACCGCTGTAAATGAATACGACGAAACTGTCTCTGTGACCCTTGATGCTAAAGACGCGTCCGGGCAGGTGTTGGGGAGTGCCGCAATTTCCGTACCCGCTAATGGCTCGGCAATATTCTCATCCGACAGCTTCAGTGAGCTTTCATATGACAGCATCGAAGCCACTGCGGACCGTGACCTTCTCCTTTACACAAGAATTGAAACCAATACGGCCCACATGACCGCGGAACTTTCCACATGGCTTCAGAACCCGTTATATGTTCCACATATCGCGGAGGAAACAGATTACTGGGATACATACGCGTACCTTTCCAATACCAGCCCGGAGACACTGGACATAACCGTGGCATGGCAGACTGAATCACGAACAGTTCGTTCAACTGAGAGCATTGACCTGGAAGCCATGCTTCCTGAAAACGTAACTGTCGCGGACGCCTGGGGAAAATTGTCAGCCAATTCCTCCGATCCGTTCAGTGCATCCGAGACTTTATGTGGTTTCGAAATGTTTGTAAAAAATGGGAGCGATGGTGCTGCATGCGAACTGGTAGGCGAGGGGAGTACGACTCTCTACATCCCTCATGTGCCGGAAGAAACAGATATATTCTGGACAGGTTTCGCCATACTTAACGCGGGGGCCGCGCAGGCAATAGCAACCGTCACATTTTATGACGATGACGGGGAAGTAGTGGGGACAGAAGCACTAACCATTCCGGCACGGACCAAGATTAAAGGCCTGATGACCGACCTGTTCCCGGATGAGACGGAAATAGCCCGTTGGGGAGTTATAGAATCCAGCAGAGAAATCAACGGCATTGAAATTTACGGCACTTTCCACGCAGGAATCTGCGGAATGGTGCTACCGGCTGTGGCCAATACCTGGGGTATCCTCCCGGATGTTTTGACCGGTGACGGCTTGTGGACCGGCATGGCTATAACGAATGTCAGCTCAACGACTGCCACTGTGACCATCCGTCTTGTGAGTGCAAATGGTACGGTGAAGAGCGGGAAAACAGAAACGATAGTGGCGTTTCATCGATTTAAAGCCGTTGTGGCAGACTACTTCACCACCGCTGTTATTGAGCCCGGTGACACAGTGCGCTACAGTTCTGACCAGCCGGTAATCGCGCTTGAAGCCAGTGGAGACCTGGACAGAACCTTCATGACCGCCCTCACCGGCAGCAGATAGGGGTCAAGGTTGAGTGAAAAAGGGAAGTGTTCCGTTCGCCTTCGGCGCAAGTGTTCTGACCGGAGGAGAAAAGGGACAGAACCTCTCGCAAAGGCGCAAGGTACGCAAAGGTAAGTGGGATAAGGTTAAGTAGAAGTCAGGTTTGAGTGAAGAGGGTAAATTGACGGCCTTTTGCTTCTCATCTTTCGCGCACTCGCACTTTCACTTACACTAATCGAGCCGCAGGCCGTTTCCCTTTGCTTGGAAAGCTTGCAAATTTGCTGGAATGTAATTATAATGTAATTACACTGGAGTTGAAGGAGACGAAATGAAAACAAGAATCATAAAGATTGGCAATTCACAGGGCGTTCGTATTCCAAAGCCGATATTGGAGCAAACCGGAATCCGGGTGGATTTGGAGCTTGAGGTCGAAAAGGGCCGGATCATTCTCCGCCCTATTTCGAATCCAAGGACAGATTGGGATATTGCTTTCAAGGAAATGGCTGAAAACAAAGATGACAGGGTGATTGACGGAGCCGACGGGATTCGCCACTCTTTTGACGAAGAAGAATGGCAATGGTAATCAGCCGATTCGATGTGGTTCTGATTAACCTTGACCCGACAATTGGCTCTGAAATCATGAAAACACGTCCCTGTATGGTCATTTCCCCCGATGAAATGAACCGACATTTGAACACCGTCATTGTTGCGCCGATGACAACAGCGGGGAAGGACTATCCTACGAGGTTACCCTGTACCTTTCGGAAAAAGAAAGGAAGAATCGTCCTGGATCAGCTCCGAACTATTGATAAAGCGAGGATTATTAAAAAATTGGGCGACATGGACGAGGAAACCACCAAGAAAACCATTTCAACACTTCAGTGCATGTTTGCGATGTGAGGGAAAAGGATTAGAGCGCTCGTTTTGCGTGGGAGTGGGCGGCAGAAAAAGCGGAGAAGGTCGAAAGCGACGCATTCGTCCTCTTCCACTCGCACTTACACTGCCCGGAACGAACCAGCCAGGGATTTTCTCAAAGCACAAAACTCTTGTCATTATTCTCTGATGTGACCATATTATTCTATGAAACAAACTATTAAAGCGGGCGGTGAGATATGAGAAGGATTCTGCTTGTCTTATTCCTGGTTCTGATTTCCGGAATTTTTCTGTCACAACACCGGGACTGGCCGGGATCTGAGCGAGAAAATAAAAAATCCCCTGAAATTGACTCAGTGGAAGAGATGGATTGCGAGACCATGCGGAACCTAATGGTGGCGAACCAGCTTGTACCACGGGGGATTCGGCATCAGGGAGTATTGAACGCGATGAGGACGGTTCCCCGCCACGAGTTTGTGCCGAGGGGATATGAACAGGCAGCTTACGGTGATTACCCGTTATCCATCGGATACGGACAGACCATTTCCCAACCCTACATCGTGGCACTGATGACGGAATTGGCTGCACTTCAGCCGACAGACCGGGTCCTGGAAATAGGTACCGGTTCCGGATATCAGGCTGCAATTCTCTCCATGCTGGCAAAAACAGTGTTCAGCATGGAAATCATTCCGGAACTGGCAGAACGGGCCGATGCCACATTAAAACGGTTGGGTTATGACAATGTGATGGTAAAAAGAGGAAACGGCTACGCGGGCTGGCCGGAAGAAGCTCCGTTTGACGTGATCCTGGTGACTGCTGCTCCCGAGGAGATACCACAGACTTTAGTTGATCAACTGGCGCCCTCCGGCCGCATGGTTATGCCTGTGGGACCTGAGTGGAGCGATCAGACCCTGGTCCTGGTTAGCAAAGATGCGAAAGGGAAGGTCCATTACCGGAATGTAACCCAGGTCAGCTTTGTCCCCATGTTGGACCGTCCCAAATGGGGTGGAACATCCGGGAATCGGGACAGGGTTGAGTAAAAGACAAGGTTGAGGTTGAGTTCAGAAAAAACAGACAGGAGTCAATTCTGTGATTTTCCAGTCTTAAACCTAAAATCTAACATCTAAAACCTAACACTCGGCCGCAGGCCGCAGAGTTTTCTCGCCAAGGCGCGAAGCACGCAAAGCTAAGAGGATGCCAAGTGAAGAGGGCAGGGATTACCCAATCTCTGATTTTTCTTATCCCTCCACCCACACCCACTCCT
>CAZRHT010000036.1:0-31143 GCA_964599895.1 uncultured Holophagae bacterium | reverse complement strand
AGGCCCTCTTTACAAGCATCCTTTCCTCTATCCAGTTGTCAAAGACCCAAAAAACGGGACCAAACCTGTAAGCCCCATCGACCGTGCCTGCTGTTCTCAACTGAGCTTTCACTCTACTTTCAAAAGAACTTCGCGTTACCACTTAAATTCAGCAGGCAAGGAAGGATTTTACTAAACCTGACAGGGAAGTCAACAGTTTTTTAACTAAAAACGGATATTTTCTTTTCATTCTTGAATAAGGGCCTTCCGCCCTTTATCCGGAGGTGAAAATCCGTGAATTAATGGCTCAGAATTTGGCTATTTTCCCTTTCAAGACATTGGCCGCAACCAGTACGGGATCCCAGACCGGCGCAAAGGGAGGCGCATAGGCGAGATCAAACATAGAGAATTCATCCACGGTATTTCCATTGAATATCGCCACGGCTACGATGTTGATGCGCTGGGCTACGCCACTCTCACCAATCATCTGAGCTCCGAGGAGGCGACCGTTTGTTTTTTCTCCTACCATTGCTATCTGAATCGGACAGCTTGTTGGATAGCCATGTGCCGCGGAAGGTGCTGTAATCACAACCTCTCTGGCATCAAATCCATCTTCCAGCGCCTCCTGCAGAGTCATGCCGGTTCGGGCCACTTCCATCTCAAACATCTTGAATTCCGCACTGGAGATTGCACCTGGGAATCTGGCGGATTCCCGCGCTGCATTCAAACCTGCCACACGTCCATGTTTATTTGCAACAGTACCAAGGGGAACATAGATTTTCTTGTTGTTGATACGATGAAACGATTCCGCGCAGTCTCCAGCGGCAAAAATACCGGCAACGGAGGTTTCCATCCGTTGGTCCACTGCAATGGCCCCCGCCGCGCCGAGTTGAATTCCCGCATCTTCAGCCAGTTTTCCGTTGGGACGGATTCCTTTTGCCACCAGCACAAGGTCGGCTTCCACAAGCCGGTCACTCAGGCGGACACCGGTCCCGGTAATTCTTTCCACTTTTGCATTTGCAATGAGGGTTACACTGTTTTTCTTTAAGGTGTCGACAACTGTATCCACAATTTTTTCGTTCAATCCAAACATTGGCGTAGAGCGGGCTGAAATCAATGTAACTTCAATACCGCATTTCCGAAGCGATTCGCACATTTCAAGTCCCACATAACCAGCACCAAGAATGGCGGCTGTCCTGACTTTGCCACCTTCAAGCATTTTCTTGATATGGTGTGCGTCTTCAAGGGTTCGAAGTACCACGACATTCGGGCCATCAAAGCCGGGTATCGGGGGAACGTACGGTGAGGCCCCGGTGGCAATGATCAGCCGATCGTAGTCGTAGCTTCCCTCAAGACCAGACGGCAGTTTTGCAAATTCAATTCTGCGTTGAGCCGGAAGTATCCGGGTAACCATGTGCCGGGTGCGCACATCTATCCTGCGTTTGACCTTTGCATCCTCCACACTGAGGACAATGAGATCTTCCAATGCAGTCTGTGGATTGGAGATGTAGTAGGGGGTACTGCACGCGCTATATGAAATATGCTCACCCTTTTCAAATACGACGATTTCGGACTCAGGATCCACTTTACGGATCCGGCTGGCCGCACTCATTCCTCCCGCGACTCCACCGATCACTGCGTAACGGTTCGTCATTTCTTTACCACCTTGCTCTTGATCTTAACGATGCCATTCTCTTCAACCAGCCGGCATTCCAGCTCTTCTCCCTGACCACTTTTCTGAGCTTTTTCAAGCCTGTCGGAGACTCTTTCAACAAAATCGTCATAGGATAGTGTGACCATGCCCTCATAAATGGTTTTCATTTCAACGTACCGGCCGTAGAATGTTTCAAGCTCGTCTTCCTGGTTCTTCGGACGGGACAATCTCAATCCGTTCTTTTCAACCGGGGAAACCGGTTCTGTTGCCCGTTTTGATGGGGAGTCGGATGGTGTCCCGGCACTCTGATCCGATGCCATTCCAGACAACAGTTCTTTTACCTTTTCCTTATTTTTCTCCCGAATCCCGGACATTCTGTAAAAGTTGATTTTCAAGACGTTGAAAGTTGCTATAAGATTTTCAAATCGGAATTTGGATTCGTACTTTTTAAACACGGTTTTGTGAAGGAGCTTGATCAGGTCCTTCACCCGCTTTTCCGCAAACTCAATATTTACGTCCGGAGAGTTGGAAAGGAAGCGATTATACTCCATCCTCAGGCGTTTGATATCTCTTTCAAGGCTGTCAAGGAGCATCCGAACTTCATCTGACTGCATTCAAAAACTAGCCCTTCCGGAATATTGAGAGGATGCTGCTGAAGAATCCACCCTTTTTCGCAGTGGAGACTTGGTTCTCTTCTCTCTCTTTATACCGAAGATAAGGGTTATCTTCTTCGTCAAAATGCTTTCGCTGCTCATAAACGTGCATCTTAAACACTTTCATCAGTTCAGGGACCCGTTCTGCGGGGACCCATACCTTTGAGCCTTCCCGGGAAACTTCGTCGGGTTCCAGGAGTTTGTCTTCAGAAATCCACGCTTTCAGTTCATCAAGAGTCAAACCCGAAAACTCATTTCCTTCTACTCTCACTCTGTAGCGAATACTATCCGGGTCCTGCTTCTTCTCGAGTTCGTTCTGAGAAAAATCCTGTTGTGGCATTTTAGATTCCAGATCCAATTCGATCTTCCGATTCTCCTCCTGGACCTCCTGGACCGGCCTATTTGCTGCCTCTCCCTTGCGAATAGAGGCATCAATCTGTTCTTGTGAAATCCTCACCGTCCCGCTTCCCGCCGCCTCGGGGGGCACTTTAAAATCAAGATCAAGATTGAAACCTGTTTCAGGGGGCGGAACGGATTTTTCCCGTTGAATTACGAAAACGTTCTCACATTTTCTACATTTTACTTTTCGCCCCTTTTCAGGGATCAAACTTTCATCTACACGGTATTTCTTGGAACAATTGGGACAACTAACTTCCATTCCTCACCTCCATGTACGGATGAAGTAAAACCAATTTGGTTTATCCATTACATTTATAATAGGCAATTTTCAGGATTGGGCAAGGAATTTCTTGACTTCGTCCATGGCTCGAGTAATTTGGATCGGATAAAAACTGTCCAGGAAGCTCTTTCCATAGCGTTTCGTCAACAGCCTGTTGTCCAGGACAACGAGTATTCCCCGATCTTCCCTGCCCCGTATCAATCGTCCCAATCCCTGTTTGAATTGAAGCACAGCCAATGGGACCGAATAGCCAAAGAAACCATTCTCCATTCGGGAAGAGCGCGCCTTGAAAACAGGGTCGTCCGGTTGTGGGAAAGGGAGCCTGTCAATGATCACACAACTCAGGGCCTCACCTTTCACATCCACACCTTCCCAGAAAGAGAAGGAACCAACCAACACGGCATTCTTTTCCATTGTGAAGCGTCCGACAAGGCCCGGTGCGGAGCTTTCTCCCTGTTTTAACACGTTCAGCTTTGTGCGTTTTCTCAGTTCAGACGCAAAGTACGACACGTTGCGGTGGCTGGTACAAAGAAGGAAGGCCCTACCCTTTGTCTTTTCCAGCACCTGTATGATCTCTTCCAGTGCTTTCGGCCGGAAGTCTTCCTGGTTTACTTCCGGCAAGGATTGAGGAATATACAAAAGCGCGTTCTTTTTGAAATCAAATGTGGAGGCCAGCAGTTTACCTTTTGTCTCTTTTAACCCGACGCGGCTTTGAAAAAAATCCAGTTTTGAACGGATTGATAAAGTAGCGGACGTCATGATGATGGACTCAAAGTTCATCGTAAGCGCCTGTTCGATTTTGGGGGAAATGTCAATGGGCACTGAGAGGAACTGTCGACCGGAACGGTTGTTATCAAAGTATTTTACAAAATCGGGATTTGTAACAGAATCAAGAAAAGAGAAAAAGGAGGCAATCCGTTGCACAAGGTTGTCCCGCATCTCAAATGCTTCGTCTTCCAGACTGATCAGGTCTTTGCGCAGGCTTTCCAGTAACGGCTTCATGGACAGAAGCTTTTCCGCCATTTCTTCGCTCAACGCTCCCCGCTGCTGCGATTCATTGTCTCCTGAATAGATGGGGTCATCCAGTAACTCTCTGAAAATTCCGGAGTGACGAAGCTTCAACTCCGAGGGCAGTTGTCCAAGGAGAATGGATACCATTCTAGCTGTAAATGTTTCTCCAAACTGGCTGGATGCGATATCTTCAAGCTTGTGCGCCTCATCCACCACGAGCACCGGGTGAAGAGGCAGAATTGTTCCGTATTTAGTTTCTTTCACCGACAGATCGGCGAAAAGAAGGTGGTGATTCACCAACACAATCTGGGCTTTCTGTGCTTTTTTCCGGGCATCGTAAAAATAGCATTCTTTGTAAAATGGGCATTTTGACCCGGTACAGTAGTTTCGATCTGCGTTCATGCCGGTCAGAATCGGGTGATAGGCCGGAACTTCTTCCATTTCACTGAAATCTCCGGTCTCCGTGTAGGAAAGCCATGTTTTAACTTCCGCCCATACGGGGATATCCCGTTTACTCTTGAAAAGAGGATTCAGCGCGAATTGTTCCTTTCTAAGCAGACACAGGTAATTGGAACGTCCCTTCAAGATTGCGACTTCGGGGTTCAATCCCGTCACTTCTTTCACAATCGGGATGTCTTTTTCCAGTAACTGATGCTGAAGAACTTTGGTCGCTGTGGAAATTACCGCCGATTTGCCGGATTCAAAGATGGGTACAAGGTACGCAAGTGTCTTACCGACCCCGGTTCCAGCCTCTACAACCAGATTCTCACCGTCTGAAATGGCAGCTGAGACAGCTTCGGCCATGATGTTTTGTGGTTCCCGTACCTCATAATCGGGAAATGTCCTGGAAAGTTTCCCTGAAGTGCCAAAGTAACGCTTCATTCTCCTACTTTGATCTTTGAAACGTAATATGCCAGGACCTCGAGTTGAGATTTGAAGTCGGCACTGATTGTCTTGATATAGGAGGGGAGCTGAATTCTGACTGGGGCGAAGTTCATAATTCCCTTTACCCCGGATTCTACAAACCGGTCCGCAATTCCCTGGGCCGCATCCGCGGGAACTGAAATGATGCCCATTCGCACCTTCAATTCCTTAATTTTTTCTTCAAGTTCAGAAATGTGGAAAATGGGGATGCCGGTTTTGGTTTTCGTTCCGACTTTTCGATTGTCCCGATCAAACAACGCCACAATTTTGAAGGAATCACGGTTAATCCGGGGGTAGTCAGCAAGTGCTGTTCCAAGGTTCCCGGCCCCGGCAATCGCCACATTGTACACCTGAGTCAAACCCAATAGTTCCTTCAATTGTGCGACTGTATCTTCGATGTTGTATCCAACCCCTCGCTTACCAAAGGTCCCAAAGTATGACAGGTCTTTTCGGATCTGGTCGGCATTCAAATGGAACCGTTCTGCAAGTTCCTTGGAAGAAATATAGTCATCTCCTTCGCGATTCACCATCAAAAGGCATCTTAAGTACAGAGACAAACGTCTGGTAACGATTTCCGAAACACAGGGGCAATGCTTCTTCATTTCCTTATCTTCTCTCAATTCATAAACCTCGCTGCGATGTTTGCCACGTCTGCAATTTTAGCAGGAAACAGGCCAGTTGCAATTACCAGCACAGAGCATATTCCCAGTACCGTCATGCTTAGAAAATTCAGATCAAAGCTGCTTTCATCCGGGTTTTCCTTCATGTACATGTTTACGACTACCCTGAGATAGTAGTATACAGAAATCAGAGATCCGGCGATGCCCACCAGGGCAAGGCCAACATAATCAGCGTGAATCAGGGCCTTAAAAATGTAAAATTTCCCCATGAAACCCACTGTGGCAGGTATTCCGGCCAGGGAGAACATAAATATGGTCATGAAGATACCGAGCCATGGATGCCGGTATCCGACACCTCGGATATCATCATAGCTGACATAATCAACATCTCCTCGCTTCAACAATGAAAGAACTCCAAACGCCCCTGTGTTGATCAACATGTATCCCGCGAGGTAAAAGAGGATACCGGACACACCTTCAATGGAATATGCAACGATTCCCATCAGAAGATAACCGGCATGGGAAATACTGGAGTACGCAAGCATTCTCTTGACAGACTGCTGGACAATGGCCGCAAGGTTTCCCACAATGACGGTCAATATGGAGAGAACAAGAATACCCTCTCTCCAATAGTCGGCCATCTGGGGGAAAACCATGTAAAGGATACGGATCAAAATGCCAATTGCCACTGCTTTCGGTGCAATGGACATGAAACCCGTCACCGGTGTGGCAGCACCTTCATAAGCATCCGGTGCCCACATGTGGAAAGGAACAGCCGCAGCCTTGAACGCCAGTCCCATCATTACAAAGAGTAGACCGAGGTGAAATAATGAATCCGTCTTGACTGCTTTTCCAACAATAATGAAATCAAGGGTACCGGTTGCGCCATAAATCATGGCAATTCCATAGGCCAGAAAACCGGATGCAATAGCGCCGAGAATGAAGTATTTGAGACCGCCCTCGACAGATTCCGGCTTATAACGCAGGTAAGCTACTGAGGTATAAAGAGGAATAGAGAGCAGTTCCAGACCAATAAAGATGTTCACGAAATTCGATGTGTTAAGCATAACCATCATTCCGGTTATGGACGACAGAAGGATTGCATAAAACTCAGGGTGAGAAAAATCCTCCGCGATGAGATAATGCTCGGAAAGTGCGAAGGCTGCCACAGCTGTCACAAGGACTATACTGCTGAGAAATACGCTGTAGTAACTGTAAGTTATCATACCGTATTGAGATTCAAGTGCAGCGGTTCCAATTGCCGGCAATATCCGCTCCATAAGCCACCAGAAAGCAAGAACTACTGTAATGCTGCCAACCAGTCCGGCCAGTCGTTTCACGGATGCATGCATGGTGCCCATGAGTGCCGTCAGAGCTATTCCTGCAAAAAGGATTATCAAGGGCATAAGAGCGGTCACGTTCACTGTCACATTCATTTCTGCACCCCCTGCACGCTACTCTGTTCAGAAACAACAACCTGTTCCGTGTGCTGAATCAGTTTCATGTAGTGTTCCACCGATTTGTCCATTTTATGCAGGAAAAAACCGGGGAACAGACCAATCCAGAAAACCATAATCAGCAGGGGAAGGAGATAAATTCTTTCCCTGAGGTTGACATCTTTCAGTTTCATGTTGTTCTCAGATGGTTCCACATTGAAAAATACACGCTGGTACATCCAGAGCATATATACGGCGCCGAGTATGACACCGATTGCAGCAAGTGCCGCATACCAGAAAGCATAGGGATAAGCCGATTTGAACGTCCCCATGAGTATCAGAAATTCTCCGATAAATCCATTTGTCAGCGGGAGGCCGATACTGGACAGGGTGAAAATCATGAAAATGACAGCATATACGGGCATGACCTTTGCGAGGCCACCATAATCCGAAATGAGCCGTGTGTGGGTCCTTTCATACACAATTCCCACCAGAAGGAACAGCGCACCGGTAGAAATTCCGTGGTTGATCATCTGAAGCATTGCACCCTGAACGCTGTAAATGGTCAGGGCAAAAAGGCCAACCATTACGTAACCCAGGTGGGACACGGATGAGTACGCCACAAGTTTCTTGACATCTTTCTGGACCATAGCCACCAGAGCTCCGTAGATAATCCCGACTATTCCCAGAACAATCACGTAAGGTGCAAAGATCTTGACAGCGGACGGAAACAGTGGCATGGCAAAGCGGATAAATCCATATGTTCCAAGTTTCAGCAGAACACCTGCCAAAATAACTGAACCGGCCGTGGGCGCTTCAGTGTGCGCATCCGGAAGCCACGTATGGAATGGGAAAATCGGCACCTTAATGGCAAACGCAATGGCGAATGCCGCAAAAAGATATATCTGTTCGGCTCCTGAAAAATGGTAAGCATAGAGGCTAAGCAGTTCAAAACTTCCTGTTTTCAAGTACATATAGATAATAGCAACCAGCATCAGGAGAGAACCTGCCATCGTGTAAATAAAGAACTTTACGGCCGCATAGAGTCTTCGTTCACCGCCCCAGACTCCGATAATGAAGTACATGGGAATGAGCATGACTTCCCAGAACAGGTAGAACAGGAAAGTGTTCAATGCGACCAGGGAACCAAGAATCCCAACTTCCAGCAGAAACATGTTAATCAGAAATGATTTCGTCTTCTTCGTGATGGAAGAGTAAACAGAGAGAAAGATGATGGGTCCCAGGAACGTTGTCAGAAGAACAATCCATAGATTGATTCCGTCCAGTCCGATGTGATAATTCACCGACGCGAACCGGGTAGAAAACCAGGGAAGAACTTCCTCAAACTGGATTTTGTATACAGATGAGTCAAATCGAAAGACCAGCAACAGGGAAAGTAGAAAATGAACCAGCGCGAATCCGATTGAAAACTGCTTCAGCACCTTCTCTTGCCGGCCAGGGATCATCGTCAGAACAAGTACCGCAAGTACGGGCAGAAAAGTCACAATGGAGAGTATATGTGTGTTCAACATCGTTCTACCTCACCCTACAAATATCCAGAAAAGGATCAGGATTCCAGTGAGCATTGAGAAGGCGTACATCTTCACAGAGCCATTCTGGAACAGGCCTATTACCCTTCCGCAGCAGGTGGCCAGCATACCGGCCAGATTCACCGCGCCATCAATAAAAATCACGTCTATGTAATACCAGAGAAAATCACCAATCCGTTTCACCGGACGAATGACAAGGACAGAATAGATTTCATCTACATAGTACTTGTTCAGAACTAATTTGTAGATGTATCCCAAAGAACCGGTTGCAAGCTTTTCCGGGACCGTGCTTTCTTTCCTGTAGAGACTCCTTGCAATCAACCAGCCGGCAATCGCAATGGCCACTGAAATGCCCATCATCTTCCATTCCGTGGAAATGTTGTGCAGGTAATGAACCGGGTTTACTGCAGGAATGAGCGGTTCAAGAACCTTGTCCAGCACATTCGGGAGGTGAAAGATGTGGGGAATTCCAATAAACCCGCCTATTGCCGCAAGTATACCCAAAATTGTCAGTGGGATTGTCATGCTGCGCGGGGATTCATGGAGTGCTTCTTCTTCCTTCTCTGCTCCTCTGAATTTCCCGAGAAAGGCCACGTACACCAGTCTGAACATATAAAATGAGGTGAGCAGAGCTGCTACCGCACCAATGGCCCAGAGGTACTTATGACCGGAAGCAAATGCCTTCCATAGAATCTCATCCTTTGAAAAGAAACCGGAAAATATGGGGAAACCGGAAATCGCCAGTGTGGCTACCAGAAATGTCCAGTAGGTAACCGGCATAAATTTTCTCAACCCTCCCATGTTTCGGATATCCTGAGGGTCCTTGTCATGCACACCCGCGTGGTGATATGCATGGTGCATGGCATGAATCACAGATCCGGAACCCAGAAAGAGTAGTGCCTTGAAAAAAGCATGGGTAATGATGTGGAAAAACCCAGCTACAAACGCGCCGACTCCCAGCCCGAGAAACATGTACCCCAGCTGGGAAACGGTGGAGTATGCCAGTACTTTTTTTATGTCATTCTGCACGGTTCCGATTGTCGCCGCAAACAGTGCCGTGATGCCGCCTACCCAGGCAACAATCAACAGCGTGTTTGGCGTCAACTGGAACAGAAAGTTCAACCTCACAATCATATAGACACCGGATGTGACCATTGTGGCTGCATGGATCAAAGCAGAAACCGGTGTCGGGCCGGCCATGGCATCGGGCAGCCAGACATAGAGCGGAAGCTGGGCTGATTTGCCTACGGCACCGACAAAAAGCAGCATAGTCGCTACGGTAATTAATCCCGTGGTCAATTCAGGGGCCAGGTGATTGCTTAAGATTATCTCCTGCATTTGCGGAAACTGGAGGGTTCCAAACAGATAGAACAGAAGGAACATTCCAAGGAGAAATCCAAAATCACCAATTCGGTTGACGAGAAATGCTTTTTTTCCTGCATCGGAGGCAATCTTGGTAGTGTAGTAAAACCCGATTAGCAGGTAGGAACAGAGGCCTACCCCTTCCCATCCAACAAACATAAGCAAAAGATTGTCTGCCAGGACAAGGGTCAACATGGCGAACATGAAAAGATTCAGGTAAGCAAAATATCTGAAATAACCCTCTTCCTCTGCCATGTATCCAACTGAGTAGACATGAATAAGGAAACCAACTCCAGCAACCATAAGTGTCATGGTTCCGGAAATCCGGTCAAAGAGAAAGGCAAAGTTTACGTGAAATCCACCTACATTCAGCCAGGGAAATAAAATATTATGAATCCCTTCTTCTGACAGAGCGGGAGTTCCCAGCATATGGACATAAAGGGCGACTGCGAAGGCGAAGGAACCAAAAATGGTCAGGTTTCCAATCCATGAGATTACTTTGTTGGGCATCCTTGACCCGAGCAGTCCATTTATCAGAAATCCTGCCAGGGGAAGTGCCGGTATCAACCAGACGTAATTAGTCATCCCATCACCCCTTTAACAGCTTCATGTCATCCACCTGGATGCTCTCTTTGAGTTTAAACCATGCGACAACAAGCGCCAGGCCAACAGCCGCTTCCGCCGCTGCAACGGCTAGGATAAAAAACACTACGATCTGGCCATCAACATTACCTATGTAGCGGGAAAACGCCACAAAAGAAAGGTTCACAGAATTCAGAACAATTTCTATACTCATGAAAATTGTGATGATGTTGCGACGGATCAGGATTCCGACGATTCCGATTGTAAATAAAACAGCACTCAATATCAGATAGTCAATTAACGGTATCATGTCACAACCTCTTCTTAGAAATGAAAACCGCAGAAATCATCGCTGCGATCAGTAATACTGAAATGATTTCAAACGGCACAAAATATCTGGAAAAAAGTACATCTGCCAATTGCTCCACATTGCCTTTCATCCCGCCGATCGGAGACATCTTGTCATGGGCCATTACAATCTTGCTCGAAATGAAAGTGATGTACACTCCCCATCCAATCACAATAGCTGCCAGAGTGGACAGTCCCGTCACCCATTTCGATCGCTTCTTGTCCAGTTCCGTGTGCTGGTTTAACAGCATGATCACAAATAAAATCAAGACGATGATCGCTCCGGAATATACAACCAGCTGCATGGCCGCAACGAATGGGGCGGAAAGCGTGACATAGAGACCAGCTACCGCGACAAAGCATAACAGCAAATAAAGACCGCTGACGATGGGTCGAGCACTTGTTACCACCATAATGGCTGAAAAAATCGCCAGGAAACTCAGAACATAAAATGCAATTACCATTTTTCCACCCCGTTAGTCCATCTTCTTTTTCGGCGTCTTTACCAGCTCTTCCATGGTTATCAGACCTTCTTCTCTTGAAAGCTGAGTAATTTCATACTCATTGGTCAGAATAATCGCGTCTTCGGGACAAGCCTCTTCACAGTATCCACAGAAAATGCATCTGTGCAGATCAATTATGAATTGTTTCGGGCGCTTTTCCCGGGGATATCCTTCATCAAGGTCATCAATATCCTCTGCTTCTATGAAAATCGCGTCCGCCGGACAGGCTGTGGCACAGCAGTAACAGGCTACGCATTTGATTGAACCATCTTCACGGGTATTTAACCTGTGAAGGCCCCGGTACCACTCCGGAAGGTCCTTTTTTCTTTCAGGGAATTCGACTGTGTACCGGTTTGAAGGCCGGGTAAACAGGGTTTTGAAGAAATGTTTGATGGTAATTCCCATTCCCCCAATAATAGCCGGCAGATACAGGCGATCCCAGAATGACAGTTTGACTTCTTTCTTCATTCCTACCCCCTGTACGCCAGATATATTGCAACCACAACCATGTTTACCAGTGACAGTGGAATCATTACTTTCCAGCCCAGCCGCATCAGCTGATCATAACGGAATCGGGGTAAGGTCCAGCGGACCCATACAAATACCCAGAGAATGAATACAAGTTTCATCAGGAAAGCCAGGATAGAACCCCATATCCACTGGTCCAGCCAGGGGAAGTGCCATCCTCCAAGGTAAAGAGTGACAAACAGTGCCGCGGCTGTAATCATGTTGGCGTATTCAGCCAGGGCGAACATGGAAAATTTCATACTTCCGTACTCGGTGTGGTACCCGATAATTTCAGATTCGCCTTCCGCAAGGTCAAAGGGTAATCGATTCGTCTCTGCAAACATAGCCACGAAAAACACGAGCGCCCCAAGAAATTGTGGGACCACGTTCCATAGACCTGTCTGGGCAGAAATCACTTTATCAAGTTGCAGACTTCCGGTTGAAAGGACAACCCCGACCACTGCCATTGTCATCGCCAATTCGTAGGAAATCACCTGCGCGGAGGCCCGCATACCGCCAAGGATAGACCACTTGTTGTTAGAAGCCCATGAGCCGATGATAATCCCGTAGACCCCCATTGATCCGATAGCCAATATGTAGAGCACACCAATATTTGTAGCCGGTGGGAGAATGCTGAGAAAATAGTTGACCCCATTTACGTCAAACGGACGACCAAACGGGATAGCCGCAAAAGTCATTGTGGCCGGAATGAACGCAATAATCGGGGCAATCACAAAGAGTATTCTATCCACATTGTCTGGAATTACATCTTCTTTAAAAAAGAACTTAATTCCATCGGCAACCGGCTGTGTCAAGCCCATGATGCGGAACTTACCAAACAGTGCAACACGGTTGGGGCCTACCCGGTCCTGAATGAAAGCTGCACCACGCCGTTCCACCCATGTTCCGATAGCCACCATCGTTAACACGATGATGAAAACCGCCACCACTTTCACAATCATGAAAACTTCCGGGGTTAACAGCTTTGCCATCATAGTTCCACCCCTTCCTGTCCAATCTTGTCATAGTCCAGTTCAATCCCGAGTTTTTCTTTTGAAAATTTCCTCAACAAATTTTCTGGTCCACTGAAGTCGTTACCGAACAACCACTTCCAGAGTGGCTGGACCGATTCGGGATAGCCAAGCCCCCCGGTTGAGCGTTGAATTCTCTTTCCTGAATTGATGAAACAACCGTCCTCTTCCAGGAACATGGGAGCAGGGAGCGCCAGTTTAGTATTTTCGCTGAATTCTGACCGCTCCACCTCAAACACAATGCTGTATTTTGCCCTTTTCAGCAGGGAAAGTATCTTCACAAGGCTGTTGTCACGAATGGAGCCAATACTGTGCAGTACAAGCACAACATCGTAATCAGAAGTTTCCATGTCTGTAACCTTCGGAATTTCCAGCAATTTCATCATTTTATGATTTGGCGCTTTTACCTTCTCTATGAAGAGAGCCGGCTCCGGAAGGTCTTTGCGATAGGGAGATGGACGAAAAAGATCGTACCCCATTTTTTCAGCCAGCAAGATGGCCGCATAGTTTTCTTCGACAGAAACAAGCGGTGAAAGAATAACGGCACCAGCAGATTTACTGCTCAATGCTTCTTTCAGAAATGACCCGGCCTGTTCTGTTGTTACGGTCTCGCCATTCAGTTCGGGACGGAGCAGACGTTCTTCTGTTTTATTATAGTTACTGTAAGAATATCGTCCCTCATCGCAAATGAAAAAACGTTGCATCGAATAGTTGTTCGCCGAGATGAATCTAACTACCGGTCCCAGGTTGGGATCCAGGGGAGTCTGCCTTGTATGGAGATCTACGTTCAAATTGCAACCGGCTTCGCAACCCTGGCAGACAGCCCGGACATGGTCAGTAAGCCAGACCCTTTTCTGGAAGCGAAATTCATTCAATCCCAGAGCGCCAACCGGGCAAATGTCTGAGATATTCGAAGCGAATGGATTATTGTCCAGACCTTCCGGGTCCACACAGGTGATATGCGTATGAGCGCCCCTGTCAACAGTGGTCAACTCGTGGGTCTCTGTTACCTCATCCAGAAATCGGATGCAACGGGTACAGAGAACGCAACGGTTATCGTTCTTATAAATTTTTTCAGAGACTTTCTCGACCTTGTGCCGTTCTTTGGGGAAAATGCTCCGTCGCTTGTCAATTCCGTAGTCAAAGTTGTAATCCTGAAGATCACATTCCCCGGACTTGTCGCAAATGGGGCAATCCACAGGGTGGTCGAGCAAAATAAATTCCAGAACTCCCTTTCGGGCTTCCTTTACAAGATCTGAGTCCGTCAGAACTTCCATATCCTTCTGAACCAGGGTTGAACAGGCTGTCATCAGCTTGGGCATCCCCGTTACTTCCACCAGGCACATGCGGCAATTTCCTGCAATCGACAGGCCCGGATGATAACAGAAATGCGGTATTTCAATATCCAGGCTCCGGCACACCTCCAGGATTGTCTGGCCTTCTTCCACGCTATGCTCTGTATTATCAATTTTAATGTTAATCATAAACTCACCCGTAAATCGCTACTTTGTTTTCAACCAGGCATTTCTTGTGCTGGATGTGATATTCAAATTCGTCACGGAAACGGTCCAGTGCCCCCTTGACACAGAATACGGCAGCATCTCCCAGAGGACAAATTGTTCGGCCGATAATCTTCACACAAATGTCATACAGCAATTCGATATCGCCCTCCCGGCCATCACCATTTTCGATATTTCGAATAATCTGCGCCATCCATGGGGTTCCTTCCCGACACGGCGTACACTGGCCGCAACTTTCATGGGCATAAAAGTCCGCGAGCCGTGCGAATGCTTCCACGATGCACGTGTCTTCATGCATGACGATGATTGCACCGGAGCCCAGCATGGAACCCGCCTCTTTCAGGGAATCGAAATCCATTGCGATATCCAGATGTTCCGGTCCCAGTACCGGCGCGGATGATCCGCCCGGAATGATGGCCTTCACTTTTTTACCGTCAAGGATTCCCCCTGCGTGTTCAAAAATGATTTCCCGTAATGGTGTCCCCATGGGAAGTTCAAAAACGCCCGGGTTATTCACGTGTCCACTCACCGCATAGATTTTCGTTCCGTTGTTCCTTTCAGGACCAATTGTAAGGAACCAGTTGGCCCCTTTCCGGATGATGTCCGGAACACAGGCAATAGTTTCAACGTTGTTAACCGTGGTTGGTTTGCCGAAAACACCCACTTGAGCCGGGAACGGTGGCTTCAGACGCGGTTGGCCGGTGTACCCTTCGAGCGACTGGATCATACCTGTTTCCTCTCCACAGATATAGGCACCCGCTCCCAGATGTAAATACAATTCAAAATTGAAACCGGAACCCATAATATTTTCCCCAAGATATCCGGCCGCATAAGCTTCATCTACAGCTTTCTGGAGTTGATCCGCGATAAACTTGAATTCACCTCGAATGTAGATGTAACCGACTGACGCTCCCATGGCAAATCCACCAATCACCATTCCCTCAATTAACTGATGGGGATTCTCAGACATGATGTAACGATCTTTAAAAGTACCGGGTTCTCCTTCATCGGCATTACAGAGAAAGTACTTCTGTCTGTCGTCTTTGGGCATGAAACTCCATTTTAATCCGCATGGAAATCCGGCTCCGCCGCGCCCTCTGAGGTTCGATTTCTTAACCTCCTCGACCACTGCTGTCGGATCCATTTCCAATGCCTTCTTGAGCCCCTCATACCCACCGAGCTTGATGTAGTGGTTCAGCTCGCGCACATCCGGGTCAATCAGCTGCTTGAACAGAACATATTCAGACATCGATTTCCCCCTTTTTCAGAGACTCTATAAGTGCGTCTGTCTTCTCAACAGTCATGTTTTCGAAATATTGTTCATTTATCTGAATGGTCGGAGCGGTGCCACAGGAGCCCAGACACTCTACTTCCTGAAGGGTGAACAAACCATCTTTTGTTATTTCCCCTGAATCCACGTCCAGCTTTCTTTTCAAGTGCTGGAAAATTTCTCGGGCACCCATCAAAGCACATGAAATATTGGTGCATACCTGAACATGATATTTGCCCACCTCTTTCTTGTTGTACATGGTGTAAAAGGTGGCAACATTCAATACATGGGACACCGGCAATCCCAATGCCTCTGCGACAACCCGAACGGCTTCTTCTGAAATAAATCCAAATCTCTTCTGGGCCAGATGAAGAACGGGTAGTGTGGCTGCCTTCTTGTCAGGATAAAGCTGGCAGATGGCCTCAATGTCTTTCATGTCCTTGTCTGTGAATCTTAATGCCATGTCCCCCTCCTACCTGTCCAGCTCACCGGCAATAATGTTTAAACTGCCGAGAATTGCAACTGCGTCTGCCACCATGTGCCCTTTAACCTGTTCATCAAAAGATGAAAATATAGGAAAACAGGGGGGCCGTACCCGGATACGATATGGCTTGTTTCCACCATCCGAAACGATGTAAAATCCCAACTCTCCATTTGCCGCCTCAGTTGCGCTGTACACTTCCCCGACCGGGGTTTTGATTCCCTCCATCACCAGTTTCATGTGCGAAATCAAGCCCTCAATCGTGTTGTAAACATCTTCCTTGGGGGGCAATGCTATTCTTGAATCCTGAATAATAACCGGTCCCTCCGGGATATTCTCAATCGCCTGCTCCAGAATATGAACAGACTGTCGCATTTCTTCAACACGCACAAGATATCTGTCATATACATCACCGCGGGTTCCGGTGGGAACATCAAACTCATAATTTTCATACCCAAGATATGGCTGGTTCTTACGCAAATCCCATTCCAGACCGGATGCCCGGAGACATGGGCCGGTATATCCATACTGAATTGCATCTTCGAGGGAGAATTCTCCAATTCCCCTTGTCCGATCATAGAAAATTCGGTTTCTTGTAAGTAATGCTTCCAGCTCATCTATTGCTGAGGGAAAATCCTTTAGAAAATCCCGAATCATTTGAATTGTTTGGTCATCCAGATCCCGCATTACTCCGCCAATTCTTGTGTAAGACGTTGTTAACCGTGCGCCACTCATTCGGCTGAAAATATCGTAAATCAATTCACGGTATTTGAAGATGTATAGAAATGCCGTAAAGGCACCAATATCAACAGCATTGATACCCACACACACGATGTGATCTGCAATCCTACCCAGTTCACAGGCAATAACTTCCAACACCTGGGCCCTTGGAGGAGATTGAATTCCAAGAAGTTTCTCAACTGCCATCGTGTAGCCCACATTATTGTTGATTGAGGATGTATAGTTCAGCCTGTCTGTAAACGGAATAAACTTATGGTAGGTACGATACTCGCCGAGCTTCTCCACGCCCCGGTGTAAGTATCCTATTTTTGTTTTACTTGAAGCCACTGATTCGCCATCCAGTTCCAGCACTATGTGCAACGTTCCGTGGGTAACCGGGTGCGAAGGTCCCATATTGACAATCATTCGATTTGTTTTAACGTCTATTTCTTTCTTAATATCAGTCATAGCAGTGTAAATTATCCCCCTCAAGCGGAAATTCCTTTCGAAGGGGGTGTCCCTCATAGCTTTCCCACATGAGTATTCGCTTCAGATTTGGATGGTTTTTGAATCGCACACCAAACATATCGTACACTTCCCGCTCATACCAATCGGCCGTTTTGAAAACAGAACTGACAGACTCCACCTCCGGAAATTCGCCGGAAAGCGGCACTTTCACCACCAGACGCAGCATCCTTTCCATTGCCAGCATGTTATAGATCATTTCAAAATTTGCTTCCCGTTTTGGATAGTGAACCGCAGTCAGGTCAATCAACATAGAAAAACCATTATCCCTGAGCAGTTCCATTGCCTCCCGAATCCGAGACGAGTCTTTTAGCAGGACGAAAGTTTCGTCCCTCAATCCAGGCTTGATCTCAACAACATCACCGAAGTATTTTGTCAGCAGGCCGATAGTCTGTTTCATAATCCATTTTCTCCAATTCTTCATAGAAGGCGGTAATTCTTTTCTTTCTATCAATCAGGGATTCCTGTTCAACTAACTTCTGGACTTCCATAACCCCCCGGATCATATTTTCGGGCCTGGGTGGACAACCGTTCACGTACACATCCACCGGTAGAATTCGATCAATTCCCTGCTGCACTGCATAGGAACGGTAAAAGCCGCCTGAGCATGTACATGCGCCCACTGCAATCACCCACTTGGGTTCCGCCATCTGGGCATAGATCTTGCGTAAAACCGGCACCATCTTCCGGGTCACAGTTCCCATCACCATCATCATGTCCGATTGCCTGGGAGAAAATCGCATAGCTTCAGCTCCGAACCGGGAAAGGTCAAAATGAGAAGCCTGCATTGACATAAACTCAATGGCACAGCAGGCAGTCCCGAAGGGCATAGGCCATAGTGAATATTTACGTGCCCAGTTTACAAGCTTGCTAAGCTGGGTCGTTAAAACTGTATTGCCGAATGTAGTCTCTATTCCCATTCCAATGCTCCTTTCCTCCAGACATAAGCGTAACCAACCAGCAAGATAATGAAGAATACAGCCATTTCTACAAGGATAAACTTACCACTGGAAAGGTATTTCCGATACACAACCGCCCATGGGTACATAAATGCCACTTCAATATCGAACAGGATGAAGAGCATCGCAATTACGAAATATTTGACAGAATACCGTTGTCTGGCACCTTCCTGAATAAGAGGCACACCGCATTCGTAGGTGTCCAGTTTGCTGGCCTGGTCACGTTTGGGACCAAGAAGTGCTGAGAAACCAACGATAATGACTGCCACGAGAACTGATAATCCAAGTAGAAGTGCAATCGGCGAAAACAGGTAAAGTTCTCCCTCCATTGAGTGGCCCCCTCCTTAGAAGTTTAGCGAACCATAAAGTTTCTTGTACTGAGCGATTGTATCAGCCAGGTCCTTCTTGTCTTTCTCGTAATTTGCCGGGTACAGTCCCTGTTTCCGCTTCAGTTCCTCGGCTTTCCGGATACGATCCTGCAGATTAAGAATACGGGTCTTCAACTTTCTTTTGTTCGCTTGATCTGCGTCTTTATTCTTCTTCTCAATATCAATATTTTTTTGCAACGTCGAAATGAACGTACTGGCTTCGTTGATTTTCGCTCGAATTCCCGAATTTGAGGGGAACCTTGAACGGCCGGATTTCAAAGTAGCCATCGCCGTCTCCGCCTGGTTGAGTTTAGACGCTAAACTACTCTCTTTATTGGCTAAAGCCAGTTGAGCAGTTGCGGTGTATGTATAAATCACCGCTTCATTTGGCATTTTTGACCTCAATTGACGCAAGATGGGAAGTGCCTTTTCAAATTCCTTATTACCAACATAACTGGAAGCCAGGCCAAACATTACATACTTGTCGTTGCGGTATCTTCCCGACATTTTCTCAAAAATGCTGATTGCCGCCACGTACTGGCGCAATCCAAGATAAGCATTTCCGAGATTCAACATGAGTCCCCTGTCAGATGAAAAATACTTTAAACCGGTCTGGCTCCAGTCAGCCGCCTTCTGATACATTGAGTCCTTGCGATTTCCGGGCATCGTTCTCGCTCGGTTCAGGCACACATCCGTCAACAGATTCAAAGCGATTTTGTTCCTTGGATCCAATTTTACAGATTTTTCCAGGGCACCAATCGCACCATCAAGATTGTTGTTTTTTACATACGCATAACCCAATTCATAATATGTCTTCGCAGATTTCGGGTCCAGGGCCACGGACTGCAAAAGATCATTTACTGCCTTGGATGACTGCCCGATTTTATTTTCAGCAAATCCTTTAATGTAAAGAAGACTTCCCTGAAGGTCGGACGGAGACTGAGGTATGTATTTGTTCGCCAGACTTATCGCTTCGCTGTATTTCTTTTCATTTACCAGAATCTGAGCCTCAAGTGTCTTTATCTTGGCAATGTCGAGAACTTTTGTACGGGATTTTTCAGTAGCTGACTCTGCTTCTCTCAGCATTTGCATTGCCGAAGAGTTGTCTTTCATCTTCATGTAGCAGACTGCTGACATATATGCAGGGTAATACCAATATGAGCCGTATATCTCCACATCCGCCTGAAATTCAGCCAATGCCTTTTGTGTCTGGCCCTTCTTCAAATATTCCAGCCCTGCCTTGTATTCAGCAGTCGCTGTTCCCCCCAGGAAAAGCAACACAATTGAAACTGCTACCAACCTTTTCACAATCACACCTCTCCTAATAAGATTTCAGGAACCCGCTTGTCCTTTCAAAATAGACTTGAACCGAACTGCAAGATCTCGGGACGCATCCCGTCCCATACCAAGCATTACTGCCTGGAGAACCGCATTTGCGGTTTCAATCACTGCTTTTTTGTCGTTCATGTCTTCATTTAACCGCAATAAACCGTCCTGAAGCATTTTGTCTATATCTTCAAGCAGCCCCGCTTCGACCCATTTGCTGGTCTCATCTTTGATCTTCAGCAGTTTTGTAACCAGCGGGGGCACCTCTTTCTCTGTTTTCTGTTCGGCGGGAAACCGGGATAGGGTTACCAGATTGTTTATCAGCAGACCATATACCAGTTTGGACGTTTTAAAAGGTGTTTTCCCACACTCGTGGGCAATATCACGAATATTTTTTTCTCCATCTATGTAACGTAGAATGTCCCATTCCGCCGTGTTCAGCGTCTTTTTTTCATTGCTTTCTTCAGAGATAACCGGGAAATATGAAAACGAAGGGATTTTCCGGGACAACACCCGCCATTCATCTAGGCGGCGTGCAGATTCCATCAGCAGACTCGTCAGATTGCCCTGTATATTTTGAGAGTATTCCTTGTCCAACGGTACAAATCTGAAAGCACCATCAAACCAGATAGCAATTTCATATACAGCCTCATCTCCTGACAGGTCCCCCACCCGTGCATGGATAACTTCCCCGTCCTGGAGGACAACCTTCCCTATTACGCCTTCATTGTTCCGGAATTCAATAATTCCAGTTTCCTGAGACATATTGGCAAGCTGTAAGATATCCGGGAGTTTCAGTTCTGCCAGCGAACCCTGAAGTTTCATTCTTTCCACCTTAAAGCAAAAAAGCCTTGCCGGCCGAAGCCGGCAAGTTTTCAGCGCCTCAGTTTAAAGGTAACGGTCAATGTTAAAATAACGTCAACCGGTTGCCCCCGTAATTTGCCGGGGGTAAATTTCATCTTTTTCACCGCTCTAATTGCTGCTTCAGGAAATCCAAGTGCACGCAGTGGACCACCGATAACCCGCACATTCCCAACAGTTCCATCTTTTTTCAGTACAACCTCAAGAATGACATACCCCTGAAACCCGGCCTTCTTGCCCAATTCGGGATAAACCACATTCTGCTGAAGCTGTGCAAGGTCATAAACCGGCCGTGTCAGACCCGCTGTTCCGTCCCGGATCGGTCCGGTCGGTGCGGGTGGTGCGTCCGGTACACCGATGATATAATCATCATCCATATTGATTTGCTGATCATCGCTTGTTTCAATTGGGACGATCGGCTCAGGCTTATCCGGTGTTGGATCCGGAACCGGAACCTTCTGCATCTTTTTCTGCAGCTGCAATTGTTTCATTTGCTGTTCAGGTGGCGGTCTCAGCACAACTCGCCGCATGATTTTTTCATTCTTCTTTTCTTCTACAAAATTCTTATTCCCAAAATCCGGGATACTCACCCAGATAAGAATAATATGGAAAACCAGCGCAATTAAGAGCGCAATCTTGTAGTTCCTTTTGTCGTCTTCCGATTCCCATGCCAGGTCTGAAGCGAGGCTATGGTCATCAGCATAAAGGCCTGAACGAATTAGATCTTCTGCCATCATTCACCTCGCTTATTGATAGCCCCACGTCTCCGCCTCAGCCTGGGTCGGAATCGTGATGGTCAGGTTTGGAATGTTCTTTTCTTTTATCAACTCGTTCTCCAGCTGCTTGACCACATCCAATACCGCCACCATTGATTCATATTTGGCCTCGGGGTTGACATAGATAATAATCGGCTTTTTCCAGTTATTGCTCAGCTTCGGATACAGGTAATCGTGCAACATTCCCACTGCGTCAATTGATGCAGGGGGTTCCTTGTCTACGGTAAAGGTATTGTCCGCGTTCACCTTAATGTATACCGAATCTTCCTTTTCAATATTTTCCTGCTTATTCTTGTCCTGCTGCGGTAACTGATGTTCTATTCCCTTGGTAGCACTTATTACAGTAGTCAACATAAAGAACACAATCAGCAGAAAGGCAATGTCCGCCATTGACGCGGTAGGGATTTCGGGATTCTCTTTTTTCTTTTCAAGTTTCATTTCACCCTCCCTACTCAAACTTCTCATGCCTGATCTTTAAATCGGTCAGGAATTGAAGGTTCTTGGCGTGTGCCTGTCCCAGCTGCTCCAGTATCTGGTCAACTGTATGCCACTTCACGTTCTGGTCTACCTTCAGCACAATCGGCTGCTCTGGGTTTTTAGACATCAGATCTACAGCGAAGGAAAGAACGTCGGACTGATCGATAGGATGTGTGTCCTCTTTGCCGTCAGAGACTTTCAGGAAGCCGCCTTCGGTCACAACAATGAATGCGGACCCCTTAACTACCTCGGACCGTACATTGGACCTCGGCAAGGTCAAGGAGGTTTTGTCTACCTGAAATACCGTTGTAATCATAAAGAATACAATCAGCAGGAAGGCAATGTCCGCCATTGACGCGGTGGGGATATACGCATCGACTGTTTTAGTCTTTCCAATTTTCATTATAACTCCCCAGCTTTACTGAATGGTCTCAATTTCTCCGAAAGTTTCCACCAATACGTTTGAAGCAGATTCGATTTCACGGATGAACCCACCGATTTTTGCTGTGTAATAGTTGTAGAACAACAATACGGGAGCGGCGACAATCAAACCACCTGCCGTGGTAATCAAAGCTGTGGAAATACCTTCAGCAACTTTGGCCGGATCGTTCAGTTTGGACATTGCGTCAAAAGACGCGATCATGCCGACAACGGTTCCAAGGAACCCAAGCATAGGTGCCAGGTTAGAAACAGATGCCAGGATGCCGAGGCCTCTTTCCATCCGTGCGATCTCGTGAACCGCAGCATTTTCCATTGCCTTTTCGATGTCATCTTTCGGTCGACCGTACTTCAAGAGACCGGACTTTAAGATGGCGGAAATGGGTGAACGGTAAGATTCGCAAATTTCAATCGCTGCCTTTACATTCTTCTTCTTCAATGCGCTTCTCAACTTGCCGAGGAGCTCAGACGTGTTGATTTTAGCCTTGTAGAATGTAATGCCTCTTTCAATGATTACAACCAATGCCGCAATTGAAAATGCAGCCAGCACCCACATAATCCATCCACCCTGATCCATGTATTTCATGATCGAGTTAGTAAAAACACCCACAGAACCGTACCTCCTGTTTCTTAATTTCGTAATTCAGAATTGAATTTGATTCCAGTTGTTGAATCCCCGGTGGGATTCGTTATCCAGACCCGCCTCACCTCCTTATGCTATTTCTGCACAAAGCAACACCCTTTCTACCATAGCGGTCAGGGCAAATCAAGAGCTTTCAGTTGCCCGCTCCAGTTGCTTTCACATCTTTAGTACCCTTCGGCCACTTCGTCGCCCACACCTGTCCATTTGCGTCAAACCAGATGGCAACAGCCTTGTTCATGCTGGGTTCCTTGTAGAACCAGCCATGGACTGTTCGTTTGAATTTATCCTTCTTTGTTTCTTTCCGGAGGGGATATCCCGCAATCTTCGTAACCTCATCCATATACATGTGTCTCTTGATCAAATTAAACTCATCTTTTGTCATAAACTCCCAATTCTCAAACTGGGCCTTCATCTTTTTTGCCTCATCATTATTGGGTGAAAACTGAAGGACATTGTCCACAATTTCAATTGCTTTCTTATACTTTCCCTGCTTTGCCCATGCCATTGCGTAGTACAACTGGACCTGGTCCATAAGCGCATTGGCTTCCGGGTTGTTCGGTGCCTTTGAGAGCAGCAATTGCACTTTCCCGGAAAGCTCATTCATGAGGTCATCTTTGTCCTTTTCCGTCTCAGCAGCGTCGAACTTGGCCTTCAGATCATTCAGTTCAGTCAATGACTTATTTAGTTCTTCAGGAGAAATCTTACTTTCCTGATTTTCTGCCGCCTGATCCTGGCTTGCGCCCTTGTTGTTACATGCCATCCATCCCCCAACGCTCATGATAAGAAGCAGTATCACAAAAAGTTTCCGCATGAATCCCCTCCTGGTTATTTTCTACTTCAAAACTATATCAAATCCCACACTTTTATCATAGGGTTTTCTATGTAATGTTTCAACGCCACAACCTTCAACCTTCTTCGACCATTTAATAGAAAGTTTCGAAAAATCAGGTTCACCCGGGACCTCTCATCTGTTAAAATGTTACCGCTTTTGAAACAGGAGGGATTATGTCTGAACAAACCATCACAAAAGCTTCAATCGACGGCAATACTGCTGCGGCGAGAGTAGCCCACGCAATGAATGAAATTATTGCGATTTATCCGATCACCCCATCCTCCCCCATGGGAGAGATTTCTGATGCACTGTCTTCTCAGAACAAGAAAAACATCTTTGGCCAGGTTCCAAGGGTTTACGAGATGCAGTCGGAAGGCGGAGCATCCGGTGCAGTTCATGGCGCATTGACAGCTGGATGCCTGACGACAACCTTTACGGCATCCCAGGGTTTACTACTGATGCTTCCAAACATGTACAAGATCGCCGGTGAACTGACTCCAACCGTGTTCCATGTTTCTGCCCGGACGGTTGCCACCAACGCACTGAGCATTTTCGGTGACCATTCCGATGTCATGTCTACAAGAGAAACTGGATTTTCGCTGATCGCATCCGCCAATCAGCTGGAAATCCAGGATCTGTCCTGTATTGCTCAGGGAACTTCGCTGGAAGCTATGGTGCCGGCATTGGAGTTCTTTGACGGATTTCGGACCAGCCATGAAATTCGTCGGGTTGAACTCCTTTCGGAAGACATCATGCGAGCCATGGTAGAGATGAAATATATCAACCGCATGCGGAAACGAGCTATAAACCCGGATTATCCAACGCTACGTGGAACCGCTGAAAACCCGGACATTTTCTTTCAGAATCGGGAAGCCCAGAATCCTTACTATGACAAATTCCCTGCAATCTTTGACAAGTACTGCGAACGGTTTGAAAAGTTAACCGGCCGCCGCTATCATGCTTTTGATTACGTCGGTGCAAAAGACGCAGACGCTGTTGTGGTTATCATGGGATCCGGCAGTGACACAGCTGAGGAAACCGTTCGGAAACTCAATGACCAGGGTTACAAAACAGGGGTTATCAAAGTTCGTTTGTACCGGCCTTTTGATCGTGAACGATTCTTCAAGGCCCTCCCGAAGACGGCCAGAAAAATTATTGTGCTCGACCGCACCCGTGAGCATGGTTCCATCGGGGAGCCTCTCTACCTCGACGTTGTGGCAGCAGTGGATCAACAAATCAAGCTGGGACTGATGGAGTATAGTGAGAAACCGGGAATCCTTGGGGGTATTTATGGCCTTTCTTCAAAGGAATTTACTCCGGCTATGTTGAAGGGCGCATTTGACTACATTCTTCAGACACCGGAAGACAAAACAATTAACCACTTTACACTGGGTATTGAAGACGATGTAACCCACCACTCCCTCCCCTATGATGAATCTTTCGACGCCGAACCCGCAACGGTTTACAGGGCAAAGTTTTTCGGACTCGGCTCTGACGGGACAGTCGGTGCAAACAAGAACTCGATCAAAATAATTGGTGATGTAGCAGGTAAGAACGCCCAGGGCTATTTTGTGTACGATTCCAAAAAGGCCGGTGGAATTACAGTCAGTCATCTCCGGTTCTCCGATGAACCTATTATCTCCCCCTACCTCATCACAAAACCGGATTTTGTTGCCATTCACAAAAAAGAATATATTGGTACACTTGACGTACTGAGAGGCATTAAGGAAGGTGGCACAGTATTGATCAACAGCATAGAAACACCTGACAAAGCGCTGAGTCGCTTCCCCAGAAAAGATGTCGAAACCATCATTAGTAAGAAGTTGAAGGTTTATATTATTGATGCCCACAAACTGGCGTTTGAAATTGGCCTCGGTGAACGTATTAATGTCATCATGCAGACAGCATTTTTTAAACTGACAGGAATTCTTCCGGAAGATGAATTCAAGAACGCGATTGAAGACTCCATCCGGAAGACCTATTCAAAAAAAGGTGAAAAAGTTGTCAACCTGAACATCGAAGCCATGAACAAGGGCCTTGCTGAACTTCATGAAGTTCCAATTCCTGCCACAGTTAAAGATTTCACTGATTCTGACTGGAACATTAACGTTGAACAGGAAGATAAAGAAAATGAAAGTTTCATCAACGATGTAATTAAGCCGGTTATGCATTTTGACGGTGATACCATTCCAGTCAGCAAGATTCCTGCAGATGGCGTATTCCCCACCGGTACTACCCGGTACGAAAAACGTTCCATTGCCGTTCGTCTCCCCAACTGGAACCCTGACAACTGCATACAATGTGCCCAGTGTGCCTTTGTCTGCCCCCATGCGGCAATTCTTGCCACCGTGGACCATGAGGATGACATCAAATTGCCGGAAGAAAAATACCAGACTTTGAAATTCAATCACAAAGACAATGAGGAAGGCAAATACCGTTTCCGGATTCAGGTTGCACCGGATGACTGCACCGGCTGCGGAGTTTGCTTCAATGTCTGCCCTGGAAAGAGGGGTGAAAAAGCGCTCAACATGGTACAGAAAGAGACCATTCTGGAACCACTGCGGGAAAGCTACAATGAATTCATGAAACACCGTCATTCACCGGAAGAATTTATCAGCGACAAGACAATTCGCACCATTATGCTGGAGCAACCGCTACTTGAGTTCTCGGGAGCATGCCCCGGGTGTGGTGAAACCCCATACGTCAAGCTGATGACCATGCTCCAGGGTGACCATGCAATTCAGGCAAACGCCACCGGCTGTTCTTCCATCTGGGGGGGCACAGCACCCACCATTCCGTTCTGCCGGAATAGCCGGGGTGAAGGCCCCGCGTGGGGGAACTCACTCTTTGAAGACAACGCCGAGTACGGTCTCGGTATGCGCCTTTCTGTGGATCATCTCAACGGCATCGCCTTTGAGCTGAGGGAAAAGCTCTTGACCACAAGCTCTACCAAACCGGATGTCCTGGAAGCATTGAACCAGGTCGCCTCGCTGGAAGAACAGCGCGGAAACCGGGAAAAAGTAAATCAGACACACAATGCAGTGGATCAACTGAAGAACCTGCTGAAGGATTATCCTGACGAAAGCCTGGAAGGGCAATTGCTGGAACACGTCAGTTATCTGAAATACAAAGCTGTCTGGATTGTCGGTGGAGATGGTTGGGCATATGATATTGGCTACGGCGGTCTTGACCATGCACTGGCATCGGCACAGGACATCAACGTTCTGGTACTGGACACCGAAGTATATTCCAACACAGGGGGACAGCGTTCCAAATCTACTTTCATGGGTGCGGTCGCCAAATTCGCCGCCCTGGGGAAAGAGGTCCAGAAAAAGGATCTTGGTATGATGGCCATGTCCTACGGCAATGTTTATGTAGCATCCGTTTCTTTTGGGGCCAATAGAAACCAGACACTGAAAGCTATGCGGGAAGCTGCAACTTATCCCGGTTCATCCATCATCATTGCCTATTCCAACTGTATTGAACACGGAATCAACATGGAAAAAGGCCCGGAACATTCGCAACTCGCTGTGGATTCCGGGTACTGGATGCTCTATCGTTACGATCCGCGGCTGGCAGCGGAAAAGAAGAATCCACTTCAAATTGACAGCAAAGAGCCCACGAAACCGCTTCGCGACTTCTACATGGGGCAACGCCGCTTTCAAATGTTGATGGAATCTCATCCGGATGTGGCACAGGAATACCTCGACAGCGCCTCCCGGTTTGTCCGAAACCGTTACCGTCATTACAATCATCTGGCAGAAATGTCCTACGATGATTTTGAGGTATAACCTGTAGCTTATTATGAACCTGAATGGGGCCGGTTCTTAACCGGCCCCATTTCTTATCGCTCCCATCCCAACGTATAAAGGACTGTCCCATGCAGATTTCTGTTGATCTTCATTCCCATTCCGGTTATTCGGGCGGTGTGGGGAAAATTAATCTGGGAGATATCGCCGAAACTATGCGCTTAAAGGGAATTGCAGTCTTCGGGACAGGGGATTGTCTTCATCCCGGCTGGAACCGGCATCTCCGGGAAACATTGATGGAAAAGACTGCCGGCATTTATGAACTCCCGGATTTTCCCGGTAAAGGTTTTGTCCTTCAGAATGAGATGGTCCTCACTGCTCCGCTGTTACCGGGATCCAGAACCCGGAAATCAGTTCACATGGTATTCCTATACCCGAGTTTTCAAGCCACTGACGCTGTCATCGAGCTGCTGGACAACTACGGTGCAAAAAACACCATTGGCCGGCCATTTGTGAAGCTGGAATCACCTGTTGAGGTCAGCCGGTTTCTCGAAAACGTGATGGATGCTGCACCTGGAACACTTGCATTCCCGGCCCATGTCATGACCCCGGACGGCATATATGGTTCCAATAATCCCATTACTTACATGGAAGAATTCTTCGGCGATTTTGCAGGGAAAATTAAACTCATTGAAACCGGGCTCAGTGCTGACCCTGAAATGCTCGACCGAATTCCGGAATGTCGCTCCATGAACTTTGTCAGCAACAGCGACTGTCACTCAGCAGCCCTGAATAGGATTGGCCGGGAACTGACCCTCCTTGAAGTGAAAACACGTGATTTTTCAGGTATATGTATGGCTCTTACCGGAAAAGGAGGCATTCAGGCAACTTATGAATTTAATCCCCGTGAGGGGAAGTACTTTGGAACCGGCCACAGAAAAGGAAAAGAAGGACATTCCCACGAAAGCTACCGTGTGAAATGTGGAACAGATGTTCCAAAGCACTGTCCTGTATGCGGCAAACCCCTCACGATAGGTGTTATGGATCGGGTACTGGAACTGGCCCACACGCAGAGTTTTTCTGAAAAATACGAACCTCCAATCCGAAATTTCCATCATCTTGTCCCACTGGTAGAAGTGATAGCAGCCGGCCTTGGCCAGAGGTCCGTAACAGGTAAAAGAGTACTATCCCTCTATAAAATGGCTATTTCACAGTGCGGAAATGAGGTGGCGTTGTGGGATTTTCCCGCCCCTGAACTGATTGAACGCCTTCAAAGCCTCCCGGAACAGGTAGTGGCATGTATTCTTGCTGTCCAGGCAGGTCATTTTACATTTAATCCGCCGGGATATGATGGGGAATACGGGAAACTGAAACTTCAGCTCATTTGATTCTCAGGAAAGCATTAAAGCAGGTACTGACGAAGCATTTCAGGATGGCCTGTATAAATTCTTACAGTCATCGTTCCGGTAAATCGGACAAAACGCTGCTTTGTCCGAACCAATTCTGCAGCGGGTGCTTTCACCTGAAGATACGGGCCGCCAAACCACCCATTCCCCTCTGACATTTCCCATTGATTGATTTTATTCCTTGGCAACTCAATAAAGAGTTTCCTGAATTGATATAGCTGAATTCCTGAGCTGTTCGCCGTGAGTGCCAGACTGACAATCTGAGTTTTACCCGTAACTTTCAACAAAACAGACGCGTTCTCTTCAGTGTAAAAGGGTTGAAGCGCATTCATCTGTTCCAAACCCGGCAATCGTCCCATTTTTCTGTTTACAATGCTCGATAACCAGATGGCTACCAGAGCAATGCTCAAAGGCAATAACAGAAAGAAAAGAATCGGCTGGCAGAAAACGAAATAACTGTCCCGACAGACCGAAGACAATTCTGACTGGAAAGCCGGGCCCAGCAGATTCTGCCCGGCCGATTTGAGAGAGAAAACAACGCGAAAAAATAGAGAAGCGTAGGTTTTTAGAGATCGGCGAGTGTAAAAGGAAAGCCAGTAGGACGTGTTATCATGATTGAAGAAATACGTGAAGATACGGCCTTGCCCACGGGTTCTGATGACCAGGATTCCCGGTGTATTGCCTGTCATATTCTTTGCAAACCAGAAACTTCCATTTGCACGGTAAATGCTCGTATGTTCGGGAAACCTCCCCATTGAAAAATATCGGATGGCACTGCTTCGAAAGCCTGTAGATAAAGCAGGGGCCGTGGCCAGTTCAAATGTCCCGATCTTTGGGCTCTGAAAAGTGGCAATGTGCCATCCTGCACGGTCTCTTGTGCTTGGAGGGCCAAAAGGTTGTGGTATTCCGACAGTCAGGCGGCCAAATGGGATCGTCCGAAGGTCGTATACAGTCGCCCGAACCTCAATTTCATGGAGAATAAAATATATCGCTCCCGTAACTACGAGCATGACTCCAATTACCAGCAACGAGAACTTGCGTTCTATTTTCAACAGTTCCTCCAAGGTCCGAGATAATCGCTTTCCGAGTAATTCGGAATCAGGCAATACCAACTACAGTACGAGAGCCAGATGGACCTTATTCAAAAACGACGAAGTGGAATCCCCGACGGTGCTGCCTTTCGGACCTTAATTCCTTTTGGAAGAGCAAAAAGAACAGGATCACAGGAAATGCCCCTGATTAGAGTGAGCACTTGAGTGTTGACGGATACACTGCTGTTCAATCGAATCCGGCTGACGATCCGCCGGGGAAAACCCGTACCGTGATGGATCAAATCGAGAAATTCTTCATTTCCTGTGAAAAATGACATGTACTTAAGAAACCTGTTGCTGCCGTCATTCTCAGCCTTCTCAGGTAGCCAGACTGTTGTTGTTGAATTCATGAATTCACCGGGGAGTTTGGCTTCAAAACAGGGCACACCCTGAACAACTTTCCGGTTCCCTGTTCTTTTAAAAATTACCTGGGGGAAAATCAGCTGGCCATTATTGTCCATCAAACCATACGCCATCAAGAATTGCTGATAAAAAGGCTGATTGTCGCCAAAGGAGTATGTAATTGCCTCCTTTGATTTTACATTTACCTTCCAGGCCACTTTCTTTTGACGGTCAAAAATGAAAAACCGGTCTGAAGACAGTTGAATCCGCATGGCATCCCCGCAGACCGTAATTACTTTATTATACTCATAGCTGGAGCCAGACGTTACCTTGACTGAATATGTGGCCTGAAACCCATCCGCAGAAAAGGCGCTTAGAGCAAGTGCAAAGAACCCCATAAGAATCAGATTTCGTTTCATATTTCGAATTTCACTCCCCTGACAAAAACCGTGTTGCTCTTCATTTCTTTAAGCTTCGGCATCTGTTTGAACGCAATGTCAAATTGCTCTTTTGCGCCCTG
>CAZRHT010000035.1:14773-31561 GCA_964599895.1 uncultured Holophagae bacterium | reverse complement strand
GTGACCGATTCGATGTATTCGCCGTAGACATCCCGGAGTACGTCAGAGATTTCGCCTAAGGTTGCGTAGACTTTGACAGCCTTGAGTATCTTTGGCATGAGATTATCAGTGCTTTTTGCCGATTTCCGGAGGTCGATGAGACAGAGCCGGACAGCTTCGTTGTCCCGGTTTTCCTTGAGGCGATGGAGTTTTTCTACCTGGCTTAATTCAACGGCTTCCTTGATACGGAGCAGATCCATACCACTACCCGTTTCTTCCACCTGAAACTTGTTGACGCCCACAATGGTCTGGTCATTGGATTCAATGGATTTCTGGTAGCGGTAGGCGCTTTCCTGTATTTCCCTTTGCACAAAACCCATTTCGATGGCTTTGAGCATGCCGCCCATGTCGTCAATCCGCTGGATGTATTTAAAAGCCTTTTCTTCGATCTGATCGGTGAGGGATTCCACGTACCAGCTTCCCCCCATGGGATCCACAACATCACCAACGCCGTTTTCGTAGGCCAGTATCTGCTGGGTGCGAAGGGCAGTGCGGACGGATTTTTCAGTGGGCAGTGCCATTGCTTCGTCCATGGAGTTGGTATGCAGCGACTGGGTGCCGCCCAGTGCCGCAGCCATGGCCTGCACCGCCACCCGGACAATATTGTTTTCCGGTTGCTGCGCGGTAAGGGTTGAGCCGGCGGTCTGAGTGTGGAAACGGAGCATCATGGATTTAGGATTTTTTGCTTTGAAGCGTTCTTTCATGATTTTTGCCCACATCCTCCTTGCGGCACGGAATTTCGCGATTTCTTCAAAGAAATCGTTGTGTGCGTTGAAGAAGAAACTCAACCGGGGGCCGAAACGGTCCACATCCAGGCCGGCATTCAGCGCGGTTTCCACGTAGGCAATGCCGTCAGCCAGGGTAAATGCCACTTCCTGCACGGCTGACGATCCGGCTTCCCGGATGTG
This sequence comes from uncultured Holophagae bacterium, assembly GCA_964599895.1. GTDB lineage: Bacteria > Acidobacteriota > Holophagae > Thermotomaculales > Thermotomaculaceae > UM-FILTER-49-7. Next base: position 30,614 of record CAZRHT010000035.1, on the reverse strand, counting down.
GTAACCCGAGATGGAGATCGTGTTCCACTTCGGCACATTGTCGGCGCAGAATTCGAAGATATTGGAAATGATTCTGAGGCTGGGTCCCGGTGGATAAATGTAGGTGCCCCGTGCAATATACTCTTTCAGAATATCGTTCTGAATTGTGCCGGACACCTTGTCAAATCCGACGCCCTGTTTTTCGGCAACTGCGAGGTACATGGCAAGCAGCATACCGGCTGTGGCATTGATTGTCATTGATGTTGAAACTTTGTCCAGTGGAATCCCGCCAAAAAGTATCTCCATGTCTTTCAGTGTGTCTATGGCGACACCGACCTTCCCCACCTCCCCTTTTGCCACGGGGTTATCAGAGTCGTAGCCGATCTGGGTCGGCAGGTCAAAGGCGACAGACAGGCCGGACGTTCCCTGTTCCAGCAGGTATTTATAGCGTTCGTTGGATTCTTCAGCCGTAGCGAACCCGGCATACTGGCGCATTGTCCAGAACCGGGACCGGTACATCGTGGGTTGTACTCCCCTGGTGTAGGGGTACTGACCGGGAAATGCCAAATTGTCCGCATAATTGAAATCCGGCAAGTCGGCCGGTGTATAGGTTCGTTCTTGAGTAATTCCGGAAGTTGTTTCGAATGACTTTTTCCGTTCCGGAAAGCGTTCAGCTGATTTAGCGGAATCTTCTTCGTATTGTTTTTTCAGTTCGTCGAATCGGGACATTTGTCTTCCTCCTGACTCGTTCGCTGTTACAGTGTCTGGATAATCGTCAGAACTGCGGTATCTACAATATCTTCAGCGCTGCAACCCCGGGACAGGTCGTTGCATGGGGCACCAAGGCCCTGGAGCACCGGCCCGATTGCGGCAGCACCGCCGATTCGTTGCGTCAGCTTGTACCCGATGTTGGCGGCGTTGAGATCGGGAAAAACCAGCACATTCGCTTTTCCTGCCACCCGGCTGCCTGGTGCCTTTTTGTCACCCACAGCGGGAACAATGGCACTGTCCAGCTGAAGCTCACCGTCAATTTCAATATCGGGACGCCGGGTTTTCACATAATCCATCGCTTCCCGAACCTTATCCACAAGGGGATGCTCAGCGCTTCCCTTTGTGGAAAAGGACAGCATGGCAACCCTGGGTTCCACTTCGAGGAACTTCCTGCAGTTGTCTGCGGTGTCAATGGCGATATCGGCCAGCTGGACCGGTGTCGGGTCCGGCAGGATGGCGCAGTCGGCAAACAGCATGGCGCCGTTTTCCCCGAAGGCGGGATTTTTTGTAATCATCAGGAAGAAACTGGAAACCGTCTTACTTCCAGGTTTTGTGCCGATAATATGGAGTGCGGCCCGCACCGTATGGGCCGTGGTGTTTGTCGCTCCGGCCACTGAACCAATAGCTTTACCGTCTTCCACCATCATATCGCCGAAAAACAACGGGTCTTTCATAATTTCCCGGGCCTCTTCCATTGTAATGCCCTTGGCTTTCCGCTTCTCAAAATAAAAAGAAACATAGCGGTCAAAATTCGGAGAGGCAAGGTGATCCAGAACCTCAAAGTTGACTTCGATCCCCAGATCAGCGGCCCGTTTCTGTATATCATCGGGATTTCCCAACACCACCGGTTTCGCCAGATTTTCCTTTGCAAGGGTGTGGGCGGCCTTCAGGGTACGGTCATCCATTCCCTCCGGCAGCACAATGATTTTCCCGGCTTTTCTCGCTCGTTCTTTGAATTGGTTCATCAGTTCCATTTGTCCCCTCCTGCGAAGACTTATAAATCGGCATCACTATAACACAAAATCAGTAGGAGTGGGGGTAGGAGTAGGGGGCAGAGCGGAAGGATAAAGAGCCTATCCCCTTTTCTCACTCCTGTCCTCACGCTTTTAAGCCCCAAGGTTTGTTAGATATGTAAGTACGTGATTTCATCAACCATGTCTTCCGGTTGATAGGCCCCATACGTTCCGGTTTTATCTATGATTAAGCTTCCCTCGCCCACGGTATCGAATGCTGTACGAACTGATTTTTCTTCTTTCCCAAATCCCCTATGCTGACTAAATGAAAATCCTGGTGACGACCAAGCTTCTTCTGGGAGGTCGGTCATTACTTTCTCGGGATCAAATCGGTCTTTTAGCTGATGCCAGAGATCATCCAAGAAAGTCTTTTTGCCTCGTCTGGTCTGGAGAATGGATACATATCGATCCTGCCATCGTTTTTGTAAAACTTTACACAAAAATCGAATAAGTGTTTTCTCTGCCGTCATTATTCCTTCGCCTGTAACAGATTCATTAATTGATCGTGACATCGGGGATCAGTTTACTTAGCATTTACGATGTTTGTCAAAGCTTTTCCCTTCCGGAACCGCTGTGCCACGGTGGCCTTTGTTCTTACCCCTACTCCAACCCCCTACTCCTACTCACGCTGCGGCGTCGCGCCGCTGCCCCCGCGGCGAAGAGTGCGACAGAAACTGCAAGGCCCGGAAACATGGGCTGAATTCCCATGAAGTTGCTCAGGCTGGCGAGGGAGGGGGATTGGAAGGCGGAGATTGTCAGCCATATGAAGGGGAGAAGAAAACCCAGCACGAGGTTGGCGACTACCCATTTTTGCCCGGGAGCGATAACGGGGAAGTAAACGGAAAGCACCGGGAGCAGCATGGGGGGGATAAACAGTGTACCGATGACATACCAGATACGGATGACGGAAGGAAGCAGTATGGCAATGAGGATGGAGAGGATCGCGGTTATGATCAGGCCAAGCCGTACGGCTTTCACCCGGTCTATGGCAGCCTTTGTGCGGCTCAGAATATCGTGACCGATGGTGATGGCAGACAATAACGACAGGCTGTCAATGGTGGACATAATGGTGGCAAAAAGTCCGGTGAGAAAGAGGCCGGAAAGAAGCGGAGGCAGAATGGCGTGACTCAACAGGGGGTAGCTCAGTGCCGGAGTTTTCAGTCCGGTGAGCAGCGCCCGGGCATAGAGACCGGTGGCGGTGGTCAGGAAGTCAAAAATGAACCAGAAACCGATGGAGATCAGGATGCCCCGTCGGGCGGTTTCCGGGGTTTTTGCCGCATCACAACGCTGGTGAAAGCCGGGATCAATGAAGGTCCAGAGGGCGATGAAATACCAGACCAGCAGGTAAGATGGCGGATTTCCACCGGTGAGGCTCAGATGGCTGGCGGGGAGATGGGCGGTAAGAAAGGGCACTCCGCCGTATCGAAACACAAGAACGGTCAATAGGAGAATGAATCCACCGAACATCAAGATGAACTGGAGTTTGTCAGTGCGGACCACAGACCGGAATCCCCCTGATAATACGTAGATCATGGAAAAGCCTGTGCCCAGGGTAACGCAGAGCCAGAGGGACCAACCGGTTACTGCCATCATCAGGATACCCACCATGAGAACATAGGGGGCCGGGAGTACCATGAACAGTGTCCACACGGCCCCAATTTTCCCGGCTGTGGGGCCATAGTTCCGGTAGAGCCTGTCCGGAATGGATAGCCCACCATCCCGGCGGATTCTGGGGGCCAGAAAAACAGCGAAAATGAAGGCAAAGAGGTAATAAGGAAGGCCGAATACCACCCAGTTGGAAAGGCCATAGGTGTAGCTGAATTCCCCGACACCGAGGATCCCACCGTACCAGGTCGTTACCAGTGTTGCAACAAAAGCCGGAAGGGTCAGGGTACGGCCCCCGACAATGAAGTTTTCTTCGCTGTCGTCACCTCTTTTTCCGGAAAATCCGAGGTACAGGAGTAAACTCAGATAGATAACTACCGGAAGTATTTCCAGTGGGTGGAGGGTCATTGCTCAAATCTCCGGGTAGAGGCGAAAGACAATGAGCAGGCCGCTTTCGAGGGAAACGGTGCAGCGATGGCTGCTGAATTCGTTGCTGGTTCCTTCCCGTTTTCCGAAGGTTAGGTTTTCTCCGGTTAAAGGGTATTTCAGGCCAGTAGTGGAAACGAGTCTTGCTTCACCAATGGGAACAAGGGACACTCCCTGTCCAGGCATACCCTCCAGTTCCAGATGGTTCCGGACAATAAACACTTCCGCTTCCGGTGTCAGGATGCGAATTTGGAAGCGCCGGTCGTAACGGGTGAGGAGAGAGAGGTTGCCGAGAGTATGGTCCGGCCGTTTTCCCGTCGCCCCCAACAGGGTGATGGCAGTAATTTGTTCTTTTTCGCATTGAATCAGCGCCTTTTCCAGGTCGCACTGGTCCTGGGAAGGACGGTGGATAAAGTGGGCATCCGGAAACCGGCTCCGGCTGTCCATTGGCAGTGAATCAAAATCTCCCACTACAATATTGGGTACGAGTCCGAACCGTTCTACGTGGACAATGCCCCCGTCCGCCGCCACCACAAGGTTAAATCCGATTCCCCTTGCGATGGAAACTTCCCGCTCCGTCACCTGTCCGTTGGCGAATAGAATGGCTCGTTTCTTCATGGACCTATGCTATCACAGAACCCGTCCTGCGCATCGCAGGGCTGGCGGAAATTGGAGTTGGGGTAGGAGTAGGAGGACCAAAAATCAGAGAGTTGTGTCTTATTGTCACTCATCACTCATCACCCATCACTTCTTCATTAATACGTTCCCCGGATTCCAAAAGTGTAATGGAACCCGGCAGACGGCCAGTAATAATTTTCACCCGCCCAAGCGTCATAATACCCCGCGGTATAGGTCAGTTTGTTGAGGATGTTATTGAGCTTCAGGTTCAATTCCAGTTTCTGGAATCGGCCAATTCGGGGCAGCTTAAAGCGAAACCAGGCATGAACCAGGTTATAGGAGGGGATGGTCCTGGTTGCCGTTTCAGTGTTGTCAAGGTATTGCTTCCCGAACGCCTGCCAGCGAATGGCTGCGGTGATCCTGTCCGTTCGCCACGAAAGTGTGGTGTTGGCAATGGTGTCTGGAAAACCGGAAATGGCATTCCCCGATAGATCAACGTCCAGAGCCTGGCCGGTTTCCCAGTTGTAATCATGAAATATAAACTTCTGAAAGTAATTGTCATTGAGGGAATAGTTTACATCCAGTTGGAAGTGACCTGACAGTCGAAACCTGCCGGAGAGCTCCACTCCCCGGTGAACCGTCCGATCAGCATTTCCCCGAATGGGAAATCCATCGTCATTCACCTGGCCAAAAGAGACGATTTCATCGTGGAAATCCATATAGAACAGATTGGCCCGAAGGGTCATGGAATCAGTCGTGTGAACAATCCCGGTTTCATAATCCAGGAGTTTTTCCGGCCGGACTTCAGGGTCAAACCAGCGGACCCGGACAACCTGTCCGCTTTCCAGTACCGGTTGTCTCCGGGAAAACAACGGAGTGACTCCCAGATCATCCGGGCCGTACCAGGTATCATACAGCTCGGAATCCGCCGGTTCCCGATGGGCGGCGGAAATGTTGGCATACACGTTCACGGTGTCGGTGAGGTTGATGTTGACGCCGGCCCTGGGATTCCAGAACCGGTACCGGACCCGAAAATCGTTCAGGAGACTCCCTGAAAAGTTGCCAACAGTCTGTTGCGCCAGGCCGTAGCTCATGTATTGGTAATGCAGATTGGCCATCACGGTAATCCGTTCCGTGGGATGGTAAAGCTCATTGATGTAAGCGGTGGCGTATTTCTTGCCGCTGAAGTAGCGGTGATAAACGAAATTCGGCTGGAAATCAGGTATATCCGTTCCGATAATGCCGTCCACCTCACCCCAGTGGTGGGAATTGTAGCTGCTGAAATAGGTGCCGATTGTCAGGTCTCCGTTTCCGTGATGAATTCCCAATTCACTGACCCAGCCATACTGGTTTTTTTTCACCCATTTCTGCCGGATAATGTCGGCACCAAGCGCGTCGTTTTCTGTCGGCCACAAGCCGTACTCGTACAGGTTGGACTGGGACTTATACTGCTCATAATATCCCCGGCCGTGGATGTAGAACAGTGTGTTTTTCCAGTAGGAGTTTTCGCTCAGCATAATGGTGTGGTGCAGTTCAAAGTGGGGCTGGCTGAAGTTGTCCACAGTATTGGGGTAGGTGATGGGATTGTCATGGTGATTCACCTTGAGCACACTTTCCGGTGAAGCCTCCCATGCGGCATGTGCAATTTCATTCCCGGTATATGCGACGAAGCGGGTCAAAGACCTGTCTCCATAGCGATCGATGGAGAAATATCCCGCCCACTGTCGCACACCTGAATTATCCCGATAACCGTCGGAAACCAGGTGGGAAGCCCGGAATGAAATGTGGTAACGATCATTTTCGATGGGAATTTCCGCCGTAACCCCGGTTTTCCATGTGTTGAAACTTCCCCCTGCGGCATAAAACCCGTACGACTCCCCCCTGCCATCTTTGGTAAGCAGGTTCAAAGAGCCCCCGAAAGTGTCCACACCATAAAGGGAAGACCCGACACCCCGCTGAAACTGCATACTGTCAAGTGATTCAGCAAAATCCGGCATATCCACCCAGTACACCTGATGATCTTCCGGATCGTTGAGAGGGACACCGTTGATCATGACGCCGATGCGGTTCTGGTCAAATCCACGGACTTTAAGGTAGGAATATCCCATCCCGCTGCCGTCATCTGAGTAAGAATAGACGTTGGGGAGGCCGGAAAGGAGCATGGGAATGTCTTCGGTCGTGTGTTCTTCCTGTATTTTCTGTGTATTGATGTCCGTAAATACCACCGGAGTTTTCCGTTCCACCGCCCGGGTAGCTTCCACAGTGATGGATTCGGAGATTTGAGCCGGGGTCAGCCGGAGAACCCATTGAACCGAAGCATTTCCATCCTCAGGGACCGGAAAGGTCCGGGTTCGATAGCCGGGTGCCTGTGCAAGAACCCGAGCATGTTTTTCTGTTGTTTTTGAAAAGAAGAAGTGCCCATCTTCACTGGTAATGACAATTTGTCCGGACGGAAGCAGTGTCAGCGTCGCGCCCGAAATCGCTTTCCCACTCTTTCGATCCACCACCCGTCCCTCAATAGACGCGACGGCCGTCATTGCCATGAAAGATACCAGCATCAGTACCACAAGTCGTTTCATTGAAACCTCCGAGCGGAAAAAATTTTCGACTGTGGAAACGTGCGGGGAATGAAAAAGCCGTTCCCGTGGGGGGAACGGCTTCTAAAAAAATCGGTTCATTCCGCCGTTCCCTGCGCCGGAATTACCCGGTTCAGGTTCCAGGGGTTTATTCTCAGCCCGCTGCTACCGGCTTTCTCTCCGGTATCTGCGAGCACCCCCACGGTCCGAATGAGATTGTATCACGATAAATGATAGCTGTGTGAATGCAGGTTGAAAAATGCAGAATGGACTGTTGTGCAATTTGATGGATTGAATAAGTAGGCAGATTCAATTAGTTGATTTTCTTGGCGACGTCCCTGAATTTCGGGGCGATATCGTATATCCGCTGGTAGAATTCTTTCGACCGGTCGACCTGGCCGGCGGCTTCCAGCACACGCCCCGCTTCATAAAGAAGGGGTTTGATGTCCCGGCCGTCTGATTCTGCACGGCTGACGCCACTTTGCAGCCATTCCAGTGCCTGGTCGACTTCTCCAAGTTCGTCGTAAACATTCGCAATCATGAAGCAGCAATCGAGAAATCGTCCGTCATCGTGGGAGGCCTTTGCGAATTCTTCGATTGATTCATTGTTGAGGCCCATTTCTTTATATGCGATTCCGAGGTTGTAATGGGTTTCGTAATCTTCCTGGTCAATCTGTTGTTCCACACCTTTCTTGAATTCAGAGAACAATTCATCCAATGACTTAACCTGTTCTGTGGCCTGCTTATCTGTAAGTTCTGTATTGTCTGAGAACATCTCCAAGTCCTCTCCGAATTCTGCCTGAAGGTCGATGAACTCATCCTGAAGCAGGTCCTCCAGCGGAGCCTGGGTGCTTTCCTTAGCGCCAAGTTCCATGGAGACAGCGGTTTCCACTTCCCGCTTCACCTTCTCCAGATCTGGGTGGCCGGCGTGGTCAAGCTCAAGAGTGCGGACGACGTCCCGAGCTTCTTCAACCATGTTCTGGGACAGGTAGAAGTCCACTTCCTGCAATTCGTCGGTGAGGTCTGCCTCCGTTCCGGTGACCCTGGTAGAATCAGTTTCCTTTTCCTCTTTGATTTCTTCAAGATCAAGCCCGACATCGTTGAAATCGGGTAGCGCGTGTTCTTCTGAAGTCATCGTGTCAAGAATGACACTGTCTTCCTCCGTCAATTCCATACCTTCTGGTTCTTCCAGCTCAAGCAAAGACTCGTCAACATCCATGTCTCCGATGTCAAGCGTGTCAAACGGAGCCGCTTCCGTGAGGTCCATTGTGTTGCGGGGCAATTCCAGTTCAATCTCTTTGGAAGGAGCAGAGATTAGTTCCCCTGCGGTTGCTTCATCTACACTTTCCCCAAACAGGACGTCTTCTGAGACAGAACCCTGATCCTCTTCCCCATGGCTGAAATCGTCCATATCTTTGGCATCAATTTCCACCGATTCCGAAATAGATTCAATCTGGCCGGAATCCAGCAGGGAAGGTTCTTCCAGATCAGACAGCTCCAGAAAGGTCATGCCCTCGTCTGCATCCAGGCTGTCGTCCAGTTGTTGAGTGGCAAGCATTTTCCGGAGATAGGAAGAAGAACCCGGCAGGAGGCGGTCAGATTTGTCCAGGAATGTCTCGGCTTTTTCCGGCTTCCCCTTTTTCAGATAGGTTTCTGCCATGCTCAGATAGCATTTGGATGCCTTGGCGATTTCTCCCCTCTCAATACACAACTCTGAGAATATGCGATTAGCCCTTACATCAAAGGGATTTTGCTGAAGGAGCTTGCTGAGCAATTTGTATGCTTTCTTTTTCAGTCCGTATTCCACATACATCTCGGCTTCGGCAACGGAGCCCCGCACCTGTTGCCGGGTTTCCTCCATGTCCAAACCTTCCGGTTCAGTCTCTTCAGCAGTTTCTCTGGCAGCGGCCTCAGTGTCGCTGTCCGGTTTTTCGTCAATTGCAAAACTGCTTCCCAGATCCTTGAGTGCCGACTTGTAATCGTAATTCATGGGATCCAGCTGGACCAATTGCTTCAATGCCTTTTCCGCGCCTGTAGCATTTCCATCTAATTTGTATGCGTTGGCCAGTTTTTCAAGGGCCGAAATCTGGAACACCTTCTCACCATTTTTTTCGTAGATAATTGCAAGTTTCTGGATTGCCGGTGCAAAATGTTCTGCTTTGGCGGTGATGGTTTTCAACAGGGAGATTGCATCGTCGTATTCCTCATTTCGAATCCGACGATCCAGAAGAGGCTGCGTAGCTTTCCATGCCTTTGCATATTGCTTTTTATCCAGAAAGCGCCCCACCAGTTCCCGCAGAGCCTTATCCCGTGTGCTGTCAATCTGGAAAACCTGACTGAGGAGCTTCAAAGCCCCGTCGAAGTCTCCCTTTTCCATCTTGATATCACCCAGGAGTTCCATAATCATAGGGTTCCGGGTGAATCGGGAAGACGCGGCTTCTAGGACCTTTTCCGCTTTTTCCAGTTCACCTTTCAGCACCAGAACTTTGGCCAGGGTTATGTCCACTACCGGGTCAGGAATATCCAGTTTGCGTGTCTTCAGCAGAATTTTTTCCGCCTCATCCAGTTTTCCCTTATCCCGAAGCGTTTTGGCCAGAGTAATAAGCTGTTCGATTGCTTCCTGCTGCATTCCCTCGGAATTAAATAATTCCGCCAGCTTCATTCGAGACCCGACATTGTCGGGGTCCATATCCACAATTTTTCGGTAGGATTCCAATGCTCGTTTGGTCAGTCCTTCCTTACGGTATTTTTCGGCGATTTCCAGATATTGCCGTTTGGCATCCTGAACCATGCCCTCCTGTGTGTACAGCTCGGCCAGTTGTTCGAGGGCCCGGATATTTTCCTTATCCATTCTGAGGATCTTCTTCAGGATTGCGATAGCCTTGGTGAAGAACCCCTCTCTGATGTAGTGATCTACACTCTTCTGAAAATATTCAATGGCACTTTCCCGGTTCCCCATCTGGGCAAAGAGGTCCCCGATCTTGTTGATGATGTTCACCAAATCCATGTCATCCGGAGAATCCTGAACATACCGCAACAATTCATCAATTGCCGGTTTCAACTTCTTTTGCCGGATGAACTTGTCTGCTTTTTCGAGAATCTTACTTTTCTTTACTGATGCCATACCTTTCCCTTGTTTAGAACAGATGAAAATATAACATAACCCACTGTTGCGGTCAATGGAGACTCACAAAAAAGGAAAACATGTTTTGTTATGTGGAGCGGTGTTGTCGCCGGTCTTTTCTTATTTCCGGACCAATCGCAGTAAAAGGAGCGAGACGTTGAAACATCGGATTGTTTATTTCACCGATCTGTTCTTCCATCGTCTTCATCAGGGTGGAAAAATCAACTGAAGAGAGTTTCCCGCCGTGGGCAAGGAGGAGCGTTTCTGCTTTCAGTTCCGAGAGGCGATTCAAGGAAGCCCGCATTTTTTCCGGAAAGGGAACAGGAAATGGCAACATGAACTTCCCATTCATGAACAATACCATGTCTGCGGCATAAAAAACCGATTCACTACCGTTGAAAAGGCAACTGTCAAACAAAGTATGTCCCGGAAGAACCAGCACTTTCCAATCCGGAAATCCGGGTAAAACATCGCCATCTTTCAGTGGAAATTCCGGGTGAATTTTTCGGGAATATCTGACCGATTCCCGTTTCTTTCCGTTTCTACGGGCAGAGAACTGGGCCAGATGTCGATCAACGCGGTTTTGAAGCCAGCCACGCCACCCCCTGTACCAGTTATCAACAAGATGATGGGCGGCGATTGGAATACCAAAGTTCTTTCTCAGAATCGGAGCGCCTCCGGCATGGTCCGGGTGCATATGACTGACCAGCATCAGGCGCAGGTCCCCCATGGGCCGGTGCAGAGTTCCGGTGATAAAATCCTCAATCCGTTTGGCATCGCCCCGGCATCCCCCGTCCAGCAGTAACAGCCCTTCTTTCGATTCCACCAGAAAGATTGACGCGATGTAACCTTCTATTTCATGAATAGTGAATGAATGCTCACTCATGCCAACAGTATATCTGATCTGACTGAAAAGTTCCAGACCTTTCAGGCAACTTCAGGGTCGTGAACAGTCGTTAAGGAAGGGACGGGTTTCCCCGGGGTCCATTCAGGAAATTTCACAGAATGGTCAATTCAGAAGTAGCAGGAGAACAGAATGAAGATTATCTGTCTGGTTTTACAGAGTTATTCAACAACCCCCACTGTCCCCTAGGCTATTTGAAATTCGGTAATTATAATTGTCGAACATTAGAAAAAATAGTTGACGTTGGGCACAGTGTACGATAGTCTTTAATCATTCTCAGTGGACACTTACAGTATCTTAGAATTTACAGGAGATTGGCAAATGAAACGTCTTTCGAAGAGAGTGTTGGTTGTATTTTTGATGGTCATGTCATCTTTTGCGTTTGCTGCGAATGGGGGCAATGACGAATGGGTTAGCTGTACTTTAGGCTGTAAGTTTTTCTATCAGGAGTGCAAGCACTTCAGTGAAAGGCTTGGTATGCAGGACTCAACATGTGAAGAAACCATGTCGGCATGCAATAGAATGTGTTATGCGACGTACTATTGTGAGCAGTAATTGTAAGGATGGAGAACATGAAGAAGAAAATTCTTGTACTGGCAGTGTCTTTAGGGATCTTGGTATCAGCCCTGGCCGTAAGGGCTTATGATTTTGAGTTCAGTGCAGAAGCCTGTCTGGACGGATGTAACCTTTCATACGAGTTTTGTATTGCCTATTCCGGTAATAACCGAGACCTGAGAGACACATTAAGATGCACAACTGCCTGGCAAAGGTGCACGGATAGGTGTTTTCAGGAAGCCATGCAATGATGAAACTAATCACCGCTCTTTTTGTCTTCTTGGGGATAATTTGCCCTCTTCATGGTCAGAACTTTCAATTGAATGCGGAAAAATTATCTTCCAACATTACATTTTATGAAGCGGCACGGGTTAAATATCTGTCTGAAATCGGTATGTTGGAGTATTTTCCGTATCATATGGCAGATCAGATTTTTATGGTCGACTTGTTGTCAAATACTGTACGTACGCTGGGCAGGAAAGGGAATAATCCGGAAGAATTCGGGGTGGAACGTAATCTGTTCTCGGATGGCGTCTATGCATACCTGTTCGATTCAACAAAGAAAAAACTACTCAAGTATCGGTTGGACGCTGACCAATTCAAACTGGACGATATTATCCAGATCAGAAACCCTGTTGGCAGGGAAGGGAAGAGACATCAAAGTATTGAGGTTCTGGGCAAATCAGGTGATGATTGGATAGTCCAATATTTGGTATTTCCAGACCCGGTCACAATCTCCAGGCGAGGTCGTCTGGCGCTCAGCTTATCTGTAGGAGTCTCAAATTCGGACTTTTCCCAATACAAAGAGTTGTATTATAAAGAGGGGAAGGGGTATCCACAAATGGCTATGTCTGCAGATTCGTATCTGTGCCGGGCCAAAGGGAAATATTTTGTGGTGATTCTCAATGCTGCGAACTTTGACCCTGAGTCTGGGACCATGAATGTTGCTGTTGTTGACGTACAACAGAGGTCCGCAAGAAATATTCCGGTTCGGATTCCTGAGAAATTCACTGAGTTTCAGGCATTGGATCACGACATAGACATGAGGGAACGACTCAAGCTCAGCAAATTCAAATTTGTACCGTGGGGGGCAAGATTTCAGGGGCTGGATGAAAATTTCTATTTTTGCTATAACCACTATTATCCGGATAAGACAGTTGACATCTTGTTCACCATGCTGGATTTTTCGACGGGTAAGGTGAAGCAGTTTGAACAGAAAAAGAGCTCCATGACACCGATTATGGCGGACAGTCGTCAAATTGCCTACGTCAAATGCAATGAAGAAAAAGACACTTGTGATTTGGTCGTTGTTGATAAGGCAGCTCTGATGAATTGACTGAAAGAAGTAGGATGGAATCGTCGTTTGCTTATCGCATCCTCTTCTTTTTTCCTGTTTCTTACCGGAAGGGAGGTGTTGTTTTGAAGCGTTTTTGTCTCATGATAGGGTTGACGCTTCTGTTCATGGCAGGTAAATGTCAGGCAGAGGAGTTGAAACTGGATGTAGATCGTTTTAATCAGCAGGTTAAATTGTTTGAAGTGGGCCGGATCGTCTACATGCCTGAAATGCGTGTGTTGTTTTACTATGCTCCCCAACTTTATGAATCTGGTGTTATTTATGATCTGGTCAGAAAAGAGGCGCTTCCTGTGGGGAAAAAGGGGACTGGCCCTGATCAATTTAAAAATCTTCGAGATGCGTTTACTGATGGGAGTTATTTCTATCTTTACGATATTCGGTCAGGCAAATTATTAACATATACTTATCAGGAGAATTCAATCAGGCTGGACGATATTATTCTTGTGAAAAAGCTGGGGATGGAGTTTGATTTTGGAGAAAGGGATTTTCTGGGCAAGATGGGTGACAAGTGGATTGTTCAGAATTCAGTCTATCGAGATTTGCCGCACATCAAGAGAAATTCTTCAAAGTTCCCGATAACGACAGACACCTACATAGGGACATTGAATGAGGACTTTACCGGCTATGATGAACTGATTCAGGTAAAGGGGAAAGAATATCCACAGACATGCCAGAGTTATGACAATTGTGTGTGCCGTGTAGAAGGAGAGCATTATATCATCCAATTAACAGCCGTGAATTTCAATACTGAACAGAAAAAGATGGCAGTCCCTGTTACGCAGATCAAAACCAGGAAAACCACATCCATTACAATTGATATACCGGAGAAATATGCCTATTATCAACCAAAGGCAGAGGGAAAAGGCTCAGATTGGAGACAAAAACAGAGCAAATACAAATATGTTCCCAAGGGAGCTAGGTTCTTTGGATTGGATGAACAGTACTACTTTTGCTATTTTCATTACAACAATGATGAGAGCTTCGACATTCTCTATAATGTTCTGAATTTTCAGTCAATGACAATCACGCAGTATGAGCAGAAAAATGCTGTCATGAAACCCATGATCGCTGACGCTGAAAACATTGCATTCCTCAATGAAGCCGACCCTGATACATGCAAACTGGTTCTGTTTCCCAAAACAGCAATTTTAGGCAGCAAGATAAAAGCATACAAATGACCCAATAATTCAGGGGACACAGGGGCTATTGTTAAAGAGATGGACCCGGTCCCAAACTTGGCATAGGTATCAACCCATATCAGGACAAGACAAGTTCAACCATCCACGGCACCCTTCGTGTGTCATCCCTAACTGACGGGATAAGTCAAGACGGTACCGTCTGCGAGACCGACCGACACGGTATAGTGGGTCAATCCTGCGGATATGGAACCGTTGTCCTGCATGTATAGATCCAGATGGCAATGAGGCCTGGTAGTGGAAAAGTGAACGCTTCCGTCCGGGCTGTTTTGTCGCAGTCCGTCCATTGTCACTGCCAGTGCCCAGCCGTTATTTCCCGGTATTGTGTCCCAGCGGGAAGGAAAGCCGTCTGAATTCTCCACGGAAATCCACTGGATTGAAGAGGGGCTCGGTATTTCCATCTCAATATGAGAATCCGGGAAACCATCTCCCCGGAAGGCTTCACCCTGGGAAACAAAATCCACGAGCCCCTGTTTTTCTTTCATAATGGCAGTATCTGATGTGACTGGCCGATTTGAACCCACAATGGTTGCCGGACCAGGCGTGGGAGCCGGGGGAGCAGGAAGGGCTGGTAGGATGAGTGTCCCGGGAACAAAAGCCATGCTGTCCCGATTTGGTGGCGTAATAAAGAGCTGGAGCGCTACCCGATCTGTAGCCTGAAAATAGTCCACCCGGATGTCGTGACTGCCTGTGTACAGGTGGATCCTGCCGGAACGGGTGTGGGGAGCGTGCATGCCCCCGTTGTCGACAACCATCTGTCCATCAACATACAAAATGGCTCCGTCATCAGCCAGAACGGAAAACGCATAATCACCGGCTTCCGGAACTGAGAATCGTCCGGTGTAGCGAATCATGAACCAGTTATAGCGGTCCGTAATGAAGGGGAATCCCCTGTCGAAATGCCTGGCCCGAATATCCAGCTTGTCCGTGTACAATGTGCCGAGAATTCTTTCCCCCCGGGATCGTCCGGGCTTCAACACGTACCCGCGGGAAACTTCATAGAGTGTGCCGGTGAACTTGTTACTGCCGGTTTCCCACACGTTCCCGAAGGGGCAGTTCCCTCTTCCCACCGGCTTGTCCATCCGAAAAATAATAGCCCGACCACCCGGTGGCAGGATCCAGAGTTGGAGCGCAACAGAAAAACGGGGCCCCTGAAAGTACTCCACCCGGACAGTGTGGTTTCCTTCCGACAGGCGAATGCTGCCATTCTTTGTGCGGGCGGGGTGGGCGCCATCGTTATTCACGACCAGTTGCTTGTCAATGTAGAGGCGGGAGCCGTCATCGGAACGGAGAGTGAATCGGTATTTCCCCTCTTCCATTACGTGAAAGGAGCCGGTGTAACGAATCGCAAACCATTCGAACCGGTCAGTAATGCCGGGAAATCCTTCCCGAAAATCCCGTTTGGGAATGTCCAGTTCTTCGGTGTAGATCGTGCCAACGGGATTATCCCAGCGAATGCTTCTGAGATGCTGTGTCCCTTTGGGAATCAGGAAAATTTCCCCTTTAAGGGCATGGGGAATGGCCCTCTTAACGCCAAAGACCCGTTTTCCCCTTGCCCATGTTGTTGAAACTGCCAGTGTGATCAGCATGAGTCCAAGGACAAGGCCCCTCAGAGACCTTAAATATAGGATCTGTTTACGCTTCGCTTTTCTCATTCACATTCTCCCTTTTTCAAATTATTCTTTTAGACAAAATTCATGTTGCGATGATTGTACCATTG
>CAZRHT010000035.1:0-14673 GCA_964599895.1 uncultured Holophagae bacterium | reverse complement strand
TGATAATATTCAGGATGAAAGTGGATAACAACTGGAAATGGGGGAGGAGATGTTCAATTGCAGTACCCGAATCCGGGTTCGGTACGGTGAAACCGATAAGATGGGAGTTGCTCACCATGGCGCAATGGTGACCTGGCTGGAAGCCGGGCGCGTGGAATGGTGCAGGGCGGCTGGGGTTCCGTATAGTGAAGTGGAGACCGCCGGATTCAATATGGCGGTGGCGGAACTGACCGTTCGCTATATGAAGCCCATTTTTTTTGACGAGGAAATCACCATTGAAACAGTAGCGGAGAAATTTACGGCGAGGCTGGCCCGGTTCAGCTACAGGATTGTCAATTCAAAGCAGGAACTGGCAGTCGTTGGGTCAACACGTCATCTGGTGGTGGGGAAGACGCTTATACGGACGTCCCTTTCTCAGGAACTGATGACAAAGTTTAACAGGGCATTGGAACAGGATGCTTAAGTTCGGTACGGCCGGGATTCCAAATGGAACAAAATCTTATGAGAAAGGGATGGAACTGTTGAGAAATCGCGGACTGGATGCCCTTGAGCTGGAATTTGTTTATGGAGTCAGAATGTCCGACAGCCGGGCCAAAGAAGTGGGACAATTGGCTCTGGAACATGGAATTACCTTAACATGCCACGGTCCCTACTACATCAATCTGAATGCCGCGGAACCTGAAAAGCTGGAAGCCAGCATAAGACGTGTGAAGCGGACGATCCAGGCGGGACGACTCATGGGGGCTCTTTCTGTGACTTTTCATGCTGGATTTTACCTGAAACAGGAGCCGAAACAGGTGCTTTCAGTGATCCGTGAACGGCTCCTTGAAATAATGGCGGATGAAGGCGGACCGGGTATGCCGCAGGTTGCACCCGAAACGACTGGAAAAGCGTCACAATTCGGCTCCCTGAGCGAGCTTCTGCAGATAGTGAAGGGGCAGGAGAATATGTCAGTATGCATTGATTTTGCTCATCTCCACGCGCGCTCCCTGGGCCGGTACAATTCCGCGAAAGAAACGGAGTTTGTGCTGGAGAAAGTTGTGCAGGCCCTGGGAGAGGATGCCCTCTCCCATATGCATTTCCATATGGCCGGTATTGCTTACGGCCCCAAAGGGGAAAAGCACCATTTGAATCTGGCGGATTCAGGCCTCAATTACTCTGAGATTCTTCAGGTTTTAAAGATGTGGAATGTGAGTGGTGTGGTAATCTGTGAAAGCCCAAATCTTCAGGACGATGCCTGTTTGTTGAAAGAAACTTACAGCCGGTATTGAAACAAAGGAAACGGAGAAACGTATTTATGGATGTGACTGAAGAGCTTCAGGTCATAGACGCGGTGCTGAAAGGTGACGTGGATCAGTTCGAGGTACTGGTGAACCGGTACCAGAAACCGATAGTCAACTTCGTCTTTCGCATGGTGGGCAACTACGAGGATGCCACGGAGCTTGCACAGGACGTTTTCATCAAGAGCTACGTATCTCTTTCCGGTTTCAATCGCCAGTATCGCTTTTCGACCTGGCTGTTCCGGATTGCCACCAATCGGGCGATTGATTTTCTCCGCAAGCGGAAGGTGGCAGTTGTTTCCATGGAGGGCGACTATGAAGATTACACTCCCCAGTATGAGTCCAACGGCAACTCGCCATTGGAAACACTGGAAGACGGGCGGCTCAAAATGCTGTTGGGAGACGCTATCCAGCAGTTGCCGCTGGAGTATCGGGAGGTGATTGTGCTCTACCACATAAACGAAGAAAGCTACGAAGAAATATCGGAGATTACGGATCTGCCGCTTGGAACGGTCAAGAATCGAATTTTCCGAGCCAGAAAAATGCTGAAAAAAATCCTGGAAGGTGAAATATGAAGGACTGTGAAGGACTGAAGTACTATCTGACAGATGCCATGGAATCGGACGCAAAGAAGCGTTTTGAGACCCATCTGGGAGATTGCGAAAAATGCAGAGCTGTGGTGAAGGAAGACCGAACCATTTCGAGGGCGCTTTTCCAGGTTCCAAAGGTAAATGCGCCGACTCGGTTTGTGGCCGCAGTGATGCGCGAAGCGATGGCCATGAGACGATCACGTCTTGCCTGGGGCGTGTATGGTATTGCCGTCGTGCTGGTAGCAGCTATGGCCGGCGTACTCCTCGGTGGTAATGTGCCGGCTGTGGCAGGACAGGCCACTGCCGTGGTTCGCTCTCTGGCCGATTTCGGGTCGTCTATCTACACTGTCGTACACAATATTTCCGCCGTGCTCTTCGGCGCCCTGCCTTTGGGGCGGTTGGCTCCAGCAATTGCGGGGAGCGCATTCCTGGCACTTTGCTTTGTTTTCTATAAAACGGCCTTTGGCGTTTCGACGGGACGGAGATAACAATGATACCGGTCTTTGTCAAACGGATGTCCATCGCCCTGTTGGTGTTGGGGATTGCTGTGGTTTCTGGCATGCCAGCCCGCGCATCTTCGGTTAAGAAGTTTTACTTCTATCCAGCCGGGCCGGTCATCGTAGACAAAGGCTCTACCGGTGACATGCTGGTCATCGGCGGCGATGTTCAGATCACCGGAAAATTGGCCGGAAATGTATCAGTCGTCGGTGGTGATGTCATTCTTGCCTCCGGCACAATCACCGGTGATGTCGTGGTGGTGGGAGGAGAGCTGTTTGCCGATGAATCCTCCCACGTGGCGGGAACATCCGTTGTTCTTGCCAGTGTGTTGAAGCGCAATCACACTGCGCTCCTCCTGATTTCCGCGTTATTCTGGCTCCTTGCCATCGGATTCGGGTTCTATTTCTTTCCCGAACATATCCGGGAGAATTCCTTCGAATTTGCCGACGATTTTGTACGTGCCATCCTGCTTGGGATCTACACTGCGGCCACCCTCGTGATTCTCTCAATCCTCTCATTCATCCTGATTCAGGTTGTAGTAGGAATATTTCTGCTCATCGCTGTGGCGGTATTTGGAATTGCTCTATACCTGTTCTCAGTTCTGACGGTCTTCCAGTTCCTCGGTGAGCTGATCTGGAAACGGATGCTGAACATACCCGTACCGGGTCTGGTACAGATGGTTACAGGACTGGTGATTTACGAAGCATTGGCATGGTTCGGATTCATCGGTGTAGTGGGCACTCTGATACTCGTTCTGGGCACCATGGGTGCCAGCCTGTTGTCTCGTTTCGGTACCTTCAAGCCCTGGTTCGGCGCCCATCGTTACTGGGGGCAGGGATAAAGCCGGCCACAATGGCCGGAGTGTTGAATTTTAAATGTTGAATGCGGAGAGGGACAAGACTAGGAAGATCATTCGGGATACCTTCTCCCTGATTTGGGAATCATAAATCAAAAGACCCGTCGGGGGCGACGGGTCTTTTTGGTGTTTTCTCCGGTTGTAGATGTTACTTTGATTTGACGTTGATCGAAATCTTCTTGGGCTTCGTTTCTTCCCGTTTGGGGAGTGTCAGTTCCAGAATACCATTCTTGAAATTCGCGTTGATTTTGGTTACGTCCACGGTGTTTGGCAGTTGGAATGAGCGGTAGAAGGAACCGTACTGTCTTTCAACCCGGTGATAATTTTCTCTCTTTTCCTCGTTCTCGAACTTCCTTTCTCCCTTAATATAAAGAGAGTTGTTTTCAACAGTGATATCAATGTCTTTTTCAGTCATTCCCGGTAAGTCCGCCTTGATTTCGATGGTATTCTCGGACTCATACACATCAACTGCAGGTGACCAGGCGCTGGTGATATCAGAGCCGGTTTCAAATCCACCCAGTTCTTCAAACATCTGGTTCAGTCTGCCGCTGAGTCCCATCATCTCATGCAGTGGGTTGTACTTGATAATTGCCATGTTTTCGTCCTCCTTTATCTTTGTTCTCACACTGACAATATAGGCCAAATAGAGAATTTGTCAAGTAATCTGCAAAAAATATTTTAGATTTCTTTATAATAAATTGTAAACTAAAGAAAAATTGAGGAGATCGTCACCGAGAAAAATCTGAAAAAATCTACTCTCGGGGTATAATGAAGAAAAACAAAGGAGGAAATGATGATATTTTTTCTGATAACCGGAGCAACCAGGGGAATCGGTCGGGCCGTTGTGAAGGAGCTGGACTCCCACTACGGGACAAATGCCGCATACCTGTTGATAGCCAGAAACGAGGCGGCGCTGCACTCTCTGAAGGGTGAGATTCAGGGGAAGACACAGATACTTGCAGTGGATCTTGGCGCACCGGTTTCTGCAGCGCGGGTAGTGACGGCGTCTCTTTCAAAAACGGATGCCACTGGATACGATAGACTCGTATTAGTCAACAATGCCGGAATGTTGGGGCCGGTCGGGAAGATTGGCACCCTGAAGGAGGATGAAATTGAGGATAACATTCAGTTGAACCTGGCTGCTCCCATGGTGCTGGCAAATGAATTTCTCAGGTGGGCCGGTACTTCCCCCAACTCAAAACTCATTGTCAATATTTCTTCCGGCGCGGCCCGCTTTCCTATTGTATCCTGGGGGGGCTACTGCGCGTCCAAGGCGGGACTGGACATGTTCTCAAAGGTCATAATGGAAGAAAAGCGCCCGGACCTTCAGGTCATTTCCGTGGCGCCGGGGATTATTGAAACCGATATGCAGCGAAGCATCCGGGACTTAACACCGGATCAGTTTCCACTTGTGGATAACTTTGCGAACTACAAAGCTACCGGATCACTGAAATCCCCGGAACAGGCGGCGAAGGAAATCGTGAACGTCATCGAGAATCCCTCTGACTTTGAAGTGATCGCCTCTTTGTAAGGGCGCGTGGGCGTGGGGAGTTGTACGTGGGCGGTAGAAAGGGAATTAGCTTTCTCTTTCTTTTCAGAACACATAACACTTCCTTTTACTCAACTTTGGTTCTGTTCCGAGAGCAGTTCCCGGAGAGAATCCATCACCATCTCGGGTGTAACGGCGGTGAGGCATTTGAGGTGGCTGCATTTTTTGTTGCGGCAGGGGGAACAGTCCACGGAGGCAGTAACAATCTTGAAGGGGGTGAACCGGGCCGGTTCGTTGACGATGGGGTCAGACGGGCCGAAGATGGTCACCACCGGTGTCCCCATCAGGGAAGCGATGTGCATGGGGCCGGTATCGCTACCAATGAAGACTCTGGACACGGCGATAAATGCCGTCAGTTCTTTCATTGTTGTGGCGGGCAGTATCACCGGTGCTTCACTGGCGGTTTCCACCAGTCTATCCACAATTTCTTCTTCACCAGGCCCCCAGCCAACCAGTACCGGCATCTGCAGTGTCAACTGAATCATGTCAGACAATTGTGCGTAATTTTCCGGCGCCCACCGTTTATACCGTCCCCGCGGGGATGTCCCGGGATAGAGGAAGGCAGCAGATTGTAACCCGATGCCGTATTTCGAGAGAAAAGCCTGTGCCGTTTGTTTGTCATCTGCGGAAACGGGGAGACCGGGATTTTGTTCCAGTGCGTCGGGATTAAAGTACAGGGGCATAAGAAAGTTTCTGTCATACCGGGAGAGAGGACCGGATACACCGGGGATTTTTTCATTTGTAAACAGGGTATTCCATTCTTTAGCTATTTCCGGTCCGTAACCAACTCGCCTACTGCAACCGCTGAGCCGCGCGTAGAGCCCGCTTTTCAGAATGCCGTGGAAATCCACTACCATGTCATATTTTTCATTCCGAAGCTCACGGACGAACTTATAAAAGGAGGATATTCTCTTGAGGAATCCCATTTTCTTCCAGATTTTGCGTGGCACCAGTTTCAGTTCATCAACATCCGCAAAGCCGTCCAGGATATCCGCGCACCTGTCTTCCACCAGCCAGTGGATCACTGAGTCAGAAAATCTCTGGCGAATGGCGTGGACGGCGGGCGTTGTCCGCACTGCGTCTCCGATCGCGGAGAGGCGAATTACCAGTATCTTTTCCGGTTTGGCTTGGGAGGTCAGTGGGTCCGTTTCTTTCATCATGGCCCCATTATTTCAGACTCGGGCCAAAGTCGCAAATCCTTCGTCTGCATAGCGCTGCAAAACTTGGCAAAATGAAAGATATGGGCACTTGGTGTTGCAGACAAGGGAAAAGCCCTGTTCCCGGCACGGCGCCGGGAACAGGAATTGGGTCTATTTCAAAAAATCGTCTTTCAACCGGGCAATGTCATTTCCATAGTGTTCTTTCAGATGGGAAATTCGTGTGTCCAGATAGGTAATTCTGGCATCGGATTCCATCAGAAAGAATCTCAGAATGTCTTGTTTGTCCGGGTTCTGTTCCGCAATGGGCAGGTACAATTTCAAACGGTACAGAATGGATGCCATCTCAACCAGGTAGGTGGCCGCGTAATCGTGGAAGTCAGGGTTTTCCATCTCCTGTACGGCGGCAACAGCTGCCAGTGTCTTGTCAAGGAGCATTACCACCTGGGCCTGCTCTTTTTTCAGGCTGGAAAGTTTCATGGTTCGAACCTCTTCCATTTCCTTTTCAAACACGCCCTTGACGATGGAGCCGATGGCCGCCACAACCTGAAGCTGGGTGGTACCTTCATAGATGTTGGTGATTCGGGCATCCCGAAGGAGCCGTTCCACTTTAAAGTCTTTCATATAGCCGACACCACCGTGAATCTGGAGAGAGTCATATGCGGCCTTATTTGCCAGCTCCGTGAGTGTAAATTTGCTGAGTGGGGTAAGAAAATCCGCGAGGGCAGTTGTGGCTTTCAGGTCGTCCTTAACTTTCTCCCCTGCTTCTGCTTTGCGTTCATAGATTTCCATCATATCCACTGCGAGACTGGTCCGGTAGAGAAGCGCCCTTCCGGTTTCGATTTCGGCCTGCATGCCCTTCAGCATCTGGTACACGGCGGGGATTTCCACAATACGTTTGCCGAATTGCTCCCGCTCGTTGGCATAGGCCACCGCTTCTTCGTAAGCGGCCTGGGCGACACCCATGGCCTGGGCGGAAACCGCAAGTCTCGCGCCGTTCATCAGGCTCATGACGTACTTGATGAGCCCGAATTTCCGTTTTCCCACCAGTTCGGCCGGTGCCATGTTGAATTGAAGCTCACATGTGGGGGAACCATGGATACCGAGCTTGTTCTCAATGCGTCGAATGACGATCTCCGGGCTTTTTTCGCATAGATACATGGAGAGTCCCCGGCCACTGGTCGTACCGGGTTCAGACCGGGCCAGCACCAGGAGCACATCGCCGGAACCGTTGGTGATGAACCGCTTTACTCCATCGAGGTACCACTTGCCGTCTTTTTCAATTGCCTTCAGACTTACTGCCTGAAGGTCAGACCCCGCATCCGGTTCAGTCAGGGCCATTGCGCCGGAGACTTCCCCTCTTGCGAACTTCGGCAAAATCCGCTGTTTCTGATCTTCAGAGCCGAATTTCTGCAGGGTGACCGCAATGTCCTGAAGTCCATACAGGTTCATCAGTGAAGCGTCCGCCTGGCTGATCATTTCCACAATGATATTGTTGACACTTACCGGCATTGCAAGGCCGCCGAACCGGCGTTCCAGCATGGCACCCATGTAGCCCGACTGTGCCAGCATGTTCATATTTTCCTGGGTTTCCGTTGCCCAGGACACAGCTCCGTCTTCAAGTGTGCATCCATTTTCGTCCACGGCTTCCGCCCGGGGAGCGATAAACTCTCCGGCAATTTCGCCGGCATTGTTCAACAGCATGTCATACCAGGTAAGTGCTTCTTCCATAGATCCGAGGGAATTTGCGCCTTTATTTTCGAATCCGTGTTCCAGGTCCCTGACCACAGGTTCCAGTGCCAGTTGAGAAAAATGGAGTTTGCGGCTTGAGTTATAATAATTGCTCATTCTGCCTCCTCCTTCAGGTATTTGATCATTGTTGGAATCACTTCCTTCATATCACCGACAATCCCCATATGGGCAATGCCAAAGATGGGCGCTTCGGGGTCGGTGTTAATCGCCACTATTTTGGCCGAATCTTCCATCCCGGCCCGATGCTGAACCGAACCTGAGATGCCGCAGGCAATATAGAGTTTGGGACGGACCACCGAACCGGTCTGGCCGATCTGTCGTTCTTTATCCACAAACCCGAAGTCAACAGCTGCCCGGCTGGCCCCCACTTCGGCTCCCAGCGCGTGGGCGAGATCAAACACCAGCTTGAAATTCTCCCGGCTTCCGACACCGGCACCGCCAGCCACAACCGTGTTGGCGGACTGGAAATTGACCGATGAAACCTTTGCCACAGTGGACAGGAATTCGCTTCGAATCCATTCCGGTTTTACAGTTGCCTTAAAGGCTGTGACATTTGATTTTCTATCCAGGACCTGTTCCGGCAGCCGCATCACACCCTCCCGGACTGTGGCCATGATGGGACGGTGCTCCGGCGTCACGATTGTGGCCAGAATATTACCACCGAATGCCGGGCGTACCTGGTAAAGGATCTTTCCGCTGTCTTTAAAATCATCCACGTAAAGCTGAGTGCAGTCCGCTGTAAGTCCGGTTTTCATGGCGGACGCCACCAATGGAGCTACATCCCGGCCAGTATGGGTAGCGCCGAAGAGCACGAAGTCCGGCCCTTCCGCTTCAATCATGGCCTTCAAAACGTGTTTGAAGGCGATGGAGTGCAGGTGATCCAGTTTTGTATCCGTGAACTGAACCAGTCGATCCATGCCATACTGAAACAGCCTTTCGGTATCTTCCGGCAGCCGGTCCCCACAAAAAAGGCCAACAACCTCACCATTGTGTTCTGCCATCATTGAATGGGCTTTCCAGGCCAGTTCCATACTGACATCCCGGAGTCGGTTAGTGAGGGGATTTTTTTCAACAAAAACGGCTGTCTTCATCTTTCCACCTCAACATAATCTTTCACAATATTCCTCACCATCTCCTGGATGCCGGTCTTTTCCTTGTTGAATAGTTGAAGGTCCGTTCCCTTCAGCGTGATGCTCTTGATCTTGTGTACTTTTGTGGGGCTTCCATTCAGGCCGCAGCGTTCAGGGTCCAGTCCCATGTCGTCCAGTGTCCAGGAAGGAATCACCCAGTCATTTGCCTTCGCGGATGTGAGTTTTTCTCCGTCAAAATCCGATTCCAGTCCAGCGCGGAAAAATTGCAGCATTCGTGCCGCGTTTGGAAAACGGGGGGTATTGGCGGAGGCCGTCACTGTCAAGAGAACCGGAAATCCGGTGCGGATGGTTTCGGACCGGGTTTCGCCGTCCCGTTCCACAACCACATGGTCCTGAGCGAATTCCTTTATCTCGGTGACATAAGTGACCTGATTAAAATCAATTTTCTCAGCAACCTGCGGGCCGACCTGGGCTGTATCCCCGTCAATGGCCTGGCGTCCGGCCAGTACCATCTGCACATCTCCCAGCTTCTTTATTGCTTCAGACAGCACATAGGAAGTTGCCAGCGTGTCCGCAGCGGCAAACCGGCGGTCCGAGATCAGCCAGACCCTGTCCGCACCCATGTAGAGAGAGTGCTTCAGAATCTCCACTGCCTTGGGCGGTCCCATGGTAACCACGTGTACTTCAAATCCGAGTTTTTCGCCAATTGTCAGCCCCATCTCAAGGGCATTCAGGTCTTCCGGGTTGAAAATGGCGGGAAGCGCCGCCCGGTTGACAGTCCCGTCCGGCTTCATCGCGTCACCTGTGACGTTTGCCGTATCCGGGACCTGTTTGGCGAGAACTACAATCTTTTTCATTTCTCCTCCAGAATCTTCCAAACAAAGATAGGAAGAAAATTACCAGAAAACACCCCACAAGTCAAAGGAGAAGGGGACAATTCGAGGTTAAGCAAAGAAAAGGCAGGGAGTCTGAAACTCCCTGCCCTTTTTGATTACTGACTTGATTTCTGAAGACGGGCTTATTCAATCACAGTCGCGGGCACGGCGATAACGTTGGTGTTGCCGCTTGTAAAGGTCAGAGCGAAACCGGTTAGTGGAACGGATGCCGTGGCTTTCAGGATGGACCGTTCCGGCAGGGTACCCGTAATGACGTTGTCCAGCATGTTCACCAGTTTCCCATGCGCAACGACAGTTGTGCGATAGACGCCGATGCGGGTACCATCCAGGTCATATAGCTGCAACCCGATTTCCGCGTCAGTATCCCCGAGATTGAGAATGGCGAATCCCGTGGTTCGGCCGTTCACAAACTCAATCAGTGGAAAGACCAGCCGGGTGCCGGAGTCATAAGTTACCGGAAGGCTGGAAGAGGCGCCATTGGGCAAATACTGAAATGTCATCAACCCCGTCAATTTCTTCGTAGGTGTGCCAATTTTTAACCATCCTTCCTCTGGAATCGAAGATGAGAACAGATCCTCAACAAGGGACGAAACCCCTCCACCGGCGGGTACGGTCACAGTTTCCTGCGCCAGCTCATTCCCGTCTCCGTCAAAAGCGGTCAGATCCACATTGCCATCCACGTCATCGTCGTTACTCAGGGTAAGGCGCGTGGACCAGATACCTGTCCGTACATCAAAATGCGGCAGATATGCCGGTATAGGTTCCAGTCCGGCAGTAAACGACATCGTGGCACCGGCAGCCGAAATATCTTTGACCAGAACCCGGCTGTCGGATCCGTCATATCGATTGCTGTTGGGAGTTGACGCCGAGTTGAAAGTGTTGCCGGTATTATAATAGTCACCGGAATCGGCATTGGCCCCGGCGGTCTCAATCTCTTCCAGACCGTCAGCTTCCATCAGCCTTAACAGCTTATGTTCAGTGTAAGAATTGTCATTCACATAATCGTACCCGTCGTCGTCCAGACCCGCGTTCACATGCCAGATAAGCAGACCATCTCCGGGGTAGGTAAAATCGTTTCCTTCGGAAACTCGGTTCTGCACCATGAAAAACTCATCAAATGGTGTGTCTCCGGCAATATCCGGCATAACGATCAACGCTTCTCCGGTGGTTGCGGCGGACTGGAGTGTGACCTCACTTTTGCCCTTCGTGATCACCTGGGGAGTAATCCAGTCCAGTACAAACTTGCTGAAACAGTTGTGATCACCCCAGGTCGCATCCATCATGTCAAGTCCGCCGACGCCGCCGTTAGGCCCAACCGTGTCGTCGTAATCATAGTAATCCGGCAATCCCAGTGCGTGACCCGTTTCATGTATCAACGTGGTGGGAGTGAACTGTACCTTAGCAAGGTCGAAATCCGGGTCATAAGGGTCGGGGTAGTTATAGGACTCCCATTGCCAGGAATAGGCATCCAGGACAACACCATCAATAACAAACGTGTGATCCTGATAATGGGTCTGGTAGCCCCACCAGAATTCGGCCCAATCCCCATGCGGCCCGGTCCAGATGACAGCAAAATAATCAATCGTTCCGTTGTCGTCGTTGTCATATACTGAAAAATCGGCACCTTGACCATCGTAATATTCAATGGCCTCGCGGATGAGTGCTTCCCGGCCTGCCCGGTCTTCTCCCACGTCCGCACGGGGGTAAGTGGTCGTGTACCAGCCGTAAACGTCTCCCTGGATGTCCAGTTGCCCGTAAGAAGAACGGTCATAGAAATTGTGCAGACTCTCGTAGGGGAATTTTGTCGGCAGTCCGTCTCCAAAGATCCTATCGTCAACGTCAGCAGCATCGTTGTATGCCGGGTAATCGGAAAATGAGATCAGTAAAATGGGAATACGGACGGTACCCGTAGTCGGCATGTTTCTCCATCCGATTGGCGGGGTTTTGGAAGTACCCTCCTTGAGGGGCCTGCCGGCTGCGTTTGCCGCAATAATCTTCAGTTTTTGCCGTACCCGGGCAATCGTCTCTTTAGACAACTTGTAGTTGCCGTATGACTTGGCCATTTGTACTCTTGTAGCCCAGGTCCCGTCTGCCTTGTATCTGGCCACCTGTTCGGCAGTCGGTGGTTCCAGTGCCAGAAGGGGTATACACATGACAACGAACAACAGGGCCACCAGTGCAACCCGTTTGTTCCTGGTCTGTAAGTGTGAAATATAGCGTTGATAAAATTCCATCTCTCCTCCTCCATCCCAATAAAACCTGATTTGTTTATAGCAAATGAAGCACCATACCAAAAGGAAAAAATAACCAGTTCAAGGGGTGTCATGAACATGAAAGAATGGAAATTATCAAGGACAGAGCACCTGACGGACAGGTTCAAGTGCAGCATGATACATATAAGATGACCAAGCTTGAACAATAGAGAGGCAGCCTCGGGAATCCCGGGGACAGTGGGGTCGTTTAATAACGTGTATATCCCCTGACATCGCCCCCAAATCATTTTTTCATTTCACTTTTATCGTCTTCGCTAAAATCAAGTGATAAGATAGTCTATAGACTAAGCCTCCGGGGCGACCCGGTTTTTGTGGACCTCAAACTTGGCTTCCCTGCCAGAAAAGGAGCATTGGACATGAAATACAAAAAACTTGGCAGAAGCGGATTAGTGGTATCTGAACTGTGCTTTGGTACCATGACTTTTGGCGGAAAAGGCTTCTGGACAGCAATCGGAAAACAACCCCAGGAAACAGCCAACAACCTCATAGCCCGGGTACTGGACGCTGGCATCAACTTCATCGATACGGCAAACATATATTCCGAAGGCGAATCTGAAAAAATACTTGGAAAGGCTCTGGGCAATCGTCGTAAAGACATTGTTCTGGCTACCAAAGTCCTGGGACCGATGGGGCCCGGACCGAATCAGGCCGGTCTGTCACGCCGTCACATCATGCAGTCTGTCGAGGACAGCCTCAGAAGGCTGGGTACGGACTATATTGACCTGTATCAGATTCACGGCTTTGATTCACTGACGCCGCTGGAAGAAACCATGCGGGCACTGGATGACCTGGTCCATTCCGGTAAGGTCCGATACATCGGCTGCTCCAATCTTGCGGCCTGGCACCTGATGAAATCACTCTGGATTTCCGATAAACACAACCTACACCGCTTTCAAACACTCCAGGCTTACTACACCATTGCCGGTCGGGACCTTGAACGGGAACTGGTTCCGCTCATGGAAGACCAGGAAATCGGGTTGCTGGTCTGGAGTCCGCTGGCCGGCGGCCTGCTGTCCGGCAAGTTCTATCGGGAGGGAACGGGACCAAAAGACGCACGGCGCGCCACCTTTGACTTTCCACCCGTAAACAAAGATCGCGTCTTCGACGTGGTGGACGTCATGCGGGAGATCGCCACAGCGCACAACGTATCTGTCGCACAGATTGCACTGAGCTGGCTGCTGCATCAGAAAGTTGTTACCAGTGTCATCATCGGCGCGAAAAACGAAGACCAGTTGATCGACAACCTGGCTGCCCCGGATGTCAAACTCACAGACGATGAACTGGGCCGGCTCGACGCTGTCAGTGCTCTGCCGC
The DNA here is from genome assembly GCA_964599895.1 of uncultured Holophagae bacterium. Taxonomy (GTDB): domain Bacteria; phylum Acidobacteriota; class Holophagae; order Thermotomaculales; family Thermotomaculaceae; genus UM-FILTER-49-7. Next base: position 1,417 of record CAZRHT010000035.1, on the reverse strand, counting down.
CGGAATATCCCGGGTGGATGCTCAATCGGCAAGGCGAATATCGGCAGTTGTCATCATACACACAAAAGGGGGGCAGGAAATGAAGGAAGAGTGGACTTGTCTTCTGGATCGAAACACAGAAGCCGTCAAAGGTATGCTTAAAAACATCACCTCCGAAGATTTGAAGAAGCCGCTGGGCCAGTCCAATACCATCGGCTGGATCATGGGCCATCTCATCTGGTCACGGGGCGAGATTTTGCGGGTTCTGGGACAGGATGTGTCCGTGGAAAAATGGGAAAAGGATTTCGCCCGTGGTGTCCCAAAGCAGATAACCGGAATCGACCTGGACAGGGTGCTGCCCCTGTTCGAATCCCGGGGTAATAACCTGTTGGCCTGCATTCCGGGCCTGACAGATGAAAATCTGAACGAAAAATCCGGAATCACACTACCGGGAGGGCTCGACGACATCAAGGGCTTCATTTCTTTTCTCATCTGGCATGAGACATTTCACCTGGGACAGATTGACCTGCTCCGGGCGGGACTGGGTATCGGCGGCATTCCCTGATAGTGGTCCTTCCCCGGGCGCATTGAAAAAGTAGATTTGCTCAATCAATATGTTTTAAGGAGTGAACAATGGAAAAGCCATGCTTAAATGACAAGAATGAATACCCGGACAATGAGGTTCTGAGCAGTCATCTTGGTGAAGCAAAAAGCGCCTGGGATTCACTCATGGGCATGTTGAAACAGGACTATCCTGCGTTTTCAGGAGAATGGCGCTATTACAATGATGGTAAGAGCTGGCTGCATAAACTGACAAAAAAGAAAAAGACAATAAGCTGGATCTCCGTTTGGCCGGGCATGTTCAAAACGACGTTCTATTTTCCTGACAGGGCTGAAGAGCTCATCCTGGCAAGCAGTCTGGCGCAGGAGTACAAGGACAAGTTTGTGCATGGCAAGCGGTATGGAAAAACAAGAGGATTGACAGTTGAAATTAAGAATCCGGCAGATCTGGATACAACAAAAACACTGATAGACATTAAAGAGAAGATAAAGTAATTCATTCAGAAATTCAGTGGCCCGTGTGTCTTACATAAAACATCCGGCGTTGTAAGGAGAAAGGAAAGCGAGAATGGACAAAAAAGCAATGGTGAAAGCGTACAAAGATACCAGGCGACCGATGGGAGTTTTCAGGATCAAAGATGCGCAAAATAACAAGATATATGTGGATTTTGGCACCAACATGGAGGCCAGAATGAACAGGCATAGGGCGGAGCTGAAGTTCGGATCTCACAAAAACAGAGAATTGCAGGAAACATGGAATTCATTCGGGGAATCGGCCCTTGACTTTGAAGTGCTCGACATTCTCGAGCAAGACGAAGATTCCCAGACAAATCCTGCTGAAGAACTGCAGGTCCTCGCAGACATGTGGATCCGCAAG
>CAZRHT010000034.1:0-31663 GCA_964599895.1 uncultured Holophagae bacterium | reverse complement strand
AGAAACATTCCTTGACAATCGGCCGTATCAGAATAAGAATTGAATGGACATCAAATTTTGTTAAGAGGGGTTCATGATTGAAGTAAAAGGATTGAGTAAACGTTTCGGGGACATTCATGCGGTTCGGGACATTTCATTTTCAGTTAAAAAAGGTGAAATTTTCGGTTTTCTGGGACCAAACGGAGCAGGGAAGACGACATCCATTCATATGATGTGCGGACTTCTGACACCGGACTCAGGAACTATTCTGATAAACGGGGAAGAGTTGAGTCCTGACAGCACTGCGTTGCGCAGTCAAATTGGGTTTGTACCCCAGGAAACCGCTCTGTACCCGGAATTGTCCGCAACGGAAAACCTCCGTTTCTGGGGTGGACTCTATGGTTTGAAGGGCGATGATTTGAATGACCGGGTGGAAGAAGTTCTGCGCCTTGTTGAGCTGACCAACCGGGCCGGTGACAAGATTGAGACTTACTCGGGCGGTATGCAGAAGCGAGTCAACCTCGCGGCCGGAGTTCTACACAATCCCGGTCTTGTTTTTATGGATGAACCTACAGCGGGTGTAGACCCGCAGGGCCGTTTTGCCATCCTGAACATTGTCAGAGAGCTGGCCGCATCCGGGAAGGCCATCATCTACACCACGCACTACATGGATGAAGCGCAGAAACTCTGCGACAGGATTGCCATCATGGATTTTGGTGAAATTCTTGGCATGGGCAATTTTGAAGAACTCAGAGATCAGGTAGGAAAAGGGTTCCAGATATTTGCCAAAGGCGATTTCGATGGACCGAAACTGGCTCACCAACTGAGAAAAGAGTTTGAAGGAGAAGTTCTTCATTCGGGCCGAGGCCTACTGGCAGTCGTCGTGGCAAATGCAACTGAATTGGGCCATTTTGTTGCCGCGATGAAGGCACAGGGTGTTAACGCCGATGACCTGAAAATCAAGGAGACAGACCTGGAAACTGTTTTTCTGAAGCTGACCGGACGGGAATTGAGGGACTGACATGCTGAAGGTATTGCTGAAGAAGAATTTCCGTCGGCTTACAAAAGACCCACTTTCACTTCTATTTCTTCTTGCCCTCCCAATCGTCATTACCCTGATTGCTCGCTCAGTCTTTTCTCCATCCGCAGGTGTCAAGTTCGTCGTCCCACTTGCCGTGGTGGATCAAGACCAGACTCCCCTTTCCGGTTTCATAACGGGAACATTGACCAACGAGAAAATGGCTTCCCTTTTCGATGTTCACAGTATTCCCCTGAAAAAAGCAAAGCAGCAGCTTCACGATAACGAGCTGGCCGGTATCTTTGTGATACCGAAAGGATTCAGCGACCAATTTGTGGATCAGAAGCCAGTTTCACTGGAACTGACAACCAATCCCGCACGACCCATTTCCACCGGGATTCTTCAAAGCACATTTGAAATTCTCACCGATATGCTGGACGGGATACGGGAGCTCTTTCCGGAGCAAATCAAGGTCCTTTCTGAGGCCAAAACACTGGACATGGAAAGAGTCTTCGAGCTTGGCCGTTCTGCAATGGACAAGATATTGAAAGAAAAGGATCTGCTGAAATTTCCGGTAAAATTTGAAAAGGAGAAATCAAAGAAAGAGGAGACCGGTTCATCCAACAATGGAATTATCCTGGGGTTTCTTCCCGGAATTGCATTTATGTCGGTGCTTTTTGTGCTCTCGGCAGTATTCAAACGCGAAGCGGAAGAACTGGAAAATGGAATGGTTAATCGCATCCTTGTGAGTCCCGCCACATTGAATCAGCTTCTGTACGCATCGCTGATTTATTCTCTCCTGATGGTTTTTCTCATTCAGGTTGTGTTGTGGCTGGTTTCCATCCCTCTGTTCCACCTGAAGCTGTTCAATATTTTACTGCTCTTCAAGGGTATGGTATACATGTCACTTCTTGCCACACTTCTGAACGCAGTGGTGTTCAGTCTCCCGATGAAGCTCAGGTCTATTGAGGCGTTTTCCTCCATCGTTATCATTCTGGTCTGTCTTATGAGTGGGCTTCTGGTATCGCCTCTCATTATGCCGGGAGGGTTGAGAAGCATGGTCTCAAAATCTCCCTTTTACACTCCGGTGGAAATACTTATCCAGTCCTTTACCAATAAGACCTACCCGCTTTTTACTTCAAGTGATGCCATTTTCACCGGCAGCATTCTTGTTCTCCTGTTTCTCTCCCTTCTAATGTTCCGTTCTAAAATCAACCGTCATCGTACGGGAAGAGTGTGAGGCAAAGATGAAAATTTTACTGGCATTTCACATAAGAAATTTTCTCAGGAGAAAGGAAACAATGGTCTGGGTCATTGTCATGCCGCTGGTTTTTGCCATCTTTTTCGGATTGGTATTCCGTGGCTCCAGTGGTGGATCTCGCACTGAAGGTGTAATTTCTGTCCTGAATCATGACAGTGGACCCATTGGGGATGAACTGTCCAATTTTCTGAAAAAAAAGAACTTCGACGTTCGAACATCCAGTGTGAATAAGGCAATTGCAACCGTTGAAATTCCGGAAACCTTCTCAAGCGGTTATATGAATGGATCTGCTCCCGACATCCGGGTAACCTTCCCTGCTTCAGCCAATGACACACGACAGGCCCAATTGAAAGTGTACCTGGCTCAGTTTACTCTTCAAATGATCAAGAGCGCCATCTGGATACGGGAACACAATATGGTACAGGACGACTTTCACGCAGTTTTTTCACGTGTATCCGGTGTGACACTGAAGAAAACTGAGGGAGAACGGAGAAAAATCCCATCTGGATTTTCATTAAGTTTTCCCGGTAACCTCATTATGTTCGTGATGATGAACATCCTCATCTATGGAGGCATCTCCCTGCGCCAGGATCTGGATAGTGGCATTTCCCGGCGCACAATGGTGGCACCTGTCAGTAAGACGGGAATTATAACCGCATCTATTCTCTTTCGTACAATCATCGGGGTTTTTCAGGCACTGATCCTTCTGATTGCCGGTCAACTCTTTTTCCATGTTCATTACCTTCTCGCTTCGTTCTGGTTGCTACCGCTTATCACTCTTTTTTCCCTTGCGATCGCTTCTCTCTCAATGCTGATGGCCACAACGGTTCGGAATCCCGATAGAATCTCAACAGCAGCCATCATTCTGACATTGCCATTGGCGGCCCTGGGAGGCTGCTGGTGGCCTCTTGAAATCGTCCCGAAGTTCTGGCAGAAACTCGCCTGGTACCTTCCCACCGGGAACATTCGCGACGTATTTTCCAAGCTGTTCATTCATCAGATCACACTTAACGACATCGCGCCGAACGCCCTGTACCTCATCGTGCTCTCAATCATCCTGACGGTGGGTGCTGTCTATCGGCTGAAACGAAATATGGTGTGAAGCGTCCTTTTGGGACGCGTGGACGGTGAATGGTGCATGGTGGATGGTTGGGAAAGGCCGAGAATGGAGCACTCTCTGATTTTTCTAACGCCCACGCCCACGCATAACGCCCACTCATGTGGTATTATTTCATCAGAAAAACACGAAAGGAGTTTGCTTTGATTCTGTTGAAGAACTGCTACACAATCGCCACCTTCAACGATGACAATGAAGAATTGAAGGGGCTGGACATCCTGATTCGGGACAATAAGATAGACAAACTCGGAGAGAATATTTCCTTATCAGCTGAAGAAGAGTCTACAACTGAAGTTATTGACGCGTCCCGGCTACTGGTCATTCCCGGCATGGTCAACACCCATCACCATCTTTACCAGACCCTGACCCGGAACTTGCCTGGTGCCCAGAATGCTGAACTGTTCGACTGGCTCGTTTACCTGTACCCCATCTGGGGCAAAGTTGATCGGGAAGCGGTATATTGGTCCACGCTCCTTGGCACGGCAGAACTCTTGAAGACGGGATGCACCTGCACGACCGATCACATGTATCTCTATCCCGAAGATTTTGATGGCGATGTCATGGCGACCCAGTTTGAGGCTGCAGATATAACCGGTATCCGTTTCGCACCCACCCGCGGTTCCATGACCCGGGGGAAAAGTCAGGGAGGGCTGCCGCCGAATCACGTAGTGCAGACGCCCAAACAGGTTATTGACGACATGTACCGGGTGGTGGACGAATTCAACGACGCCGCGCCCCTTTCCATGAAGCGAATTATTCTGGCCCCCTGCAGCCCCTTTTCGGTTGAAGAACACGTGATGGTCAAGACAGCCGAAATGGGCAGGGAACTCGGAGTACCGATCCATACCCATCTCTGCGAAACGATTGATGAGGAAAAATACTGCCTCTCCACCTACGGGAAACGACCACTTGCCGCCATGCAGGAATGGGGCTGGACAGGGCCCAATGTTTTTTATGCCCATGGGATCTGGTTCAATGATGAGGAACTCCGCGTCCTGGCAGAAACCGGCACCGGCGTGGCCCACTGTCCCAGCTCCAACATGAGGCTCGGCTCGGGAATTGCCCGGATCCGGGAAATGATGGATCTCGGTATACGGGTAGGAATCGGAGTGGACGGTTCTGCGTCCAACGATGCGTCAGACATGCTGGGAGAAGCGAGAAACGCCATGTTACTTCAACGGGTAAAGTATGGCGCCAGCGCTCTGACCGCAAGGGAAACACTTAAACTCGCCATCCAGGGAGGTGCTGACCTTCTGGGGTTTGACCGAATCGGCAGGATCGAGCCTGGATACGGAGCAGACCTTGCGCTCTTTGACATGAAACAATTCCAATATGCCGGATCGCTGTCCGACCCGGTCGCGGCTGTTTTATTCACTGGCTTTTCCCATGAAACTGCCTATACCATCGTAAACGGACAAATTGTAGTTCGAAACGGGAAAATTGAGGGAATAGACGAAAATGAAATTGCCGGCAATGTAAACCGCATTGCCGCAACATTAATTAATCCCTAAATCTTAGGAGGGCGAAATGGAAGATGAACAGAAAGCCGCCGGTAAAATTGATCGGAAACTTGACAACATCCGAAAGGAAACCATGACCGACAAAGAAGAGAAACCGCCGGTCCTTTCAGCATCAATGATTGATTCCGTGAAAGGTATTGGCCCCTGGACCCGGTTCATGTCAGTTATGGGCTTCATTTCAGTGGGACTCCTGGTTATCGGAGCCGCGGTCATGCTGGGAATCAGCCTTTTTGCCAACAATATGGGTGGCGGGACAATGCCCGCGGGTATGATGATTGGCATGTCTATCTTCTATGTGATTATTGCTATCCTGTACATCTTTCCGTCGCTTTACCTGTGGAGCACCGCCGGCGCTGTGGTTCAGATGAAGAAGGGAGATATTGTCGGCGGCATGGAAACCGCCCTTGCGAAACAGAAAGCCTTCTGGAAATTTGTTGGAATAATGTTGATTGTTTTTCTGGTAATGTATCCGATTTTTATCATCCTGATGGTGGTATTCGGGGCTGTGGCAGGCATGCGCTGAGGATTAATTGAGCGTTCTCGAGACTGAAATTTTAACAGGGAGGATCTTATGAAACCAAATGTAGGCAAACCGGACAGCTGGTTCAGGGTTATCGTCGGTATTATTATTATTGGTCTTGGTTTTTATTACAAGAACTGGTGGGGCGCTGTGGGCGTTATCCCTCTGGTTACGGGTTTCTTTCATTTCTGCCCGATGTACTGCGTTTTCAAGACATCCACCGCTAAAGAAGAATAGCAACTTCTGATGTAAGCATAAAAAAAGGCCCCTTCAGTCGAAGGGGCCTTCGTTTTTCTATCTTCCTTAAGCGTTTACCAGCTTCTCAATCTTTTCTTTCAACTTATTCAGATCTCCAGAGCCCATCTCCACATCCACAATCACACCTTTTCGATCAATGAAAAACAAGGTCGGGATGCTTTCAATTCCGTAATCCGTAAACCCTTTGTCATCAGTGGCAATGGCCACAGGATATGTCATCTTAAAGCGTTTGAGGAATTCTTTTGTCAAGGTCAATTCAGCAGATTTCTCCACTTTCCCTGCATTTTTCTGATCGTCCCGATAAAATCCGTAGTATTTGGTATATCCCAAAACAACAAGGCCCTTGTCCTTCAATTCCTCATAAGAGGCCGCCAGAACAGGGATAACCTGCCGACAGGGAGGACACCAGGTCGCCCAGAAGTCAATCAGAACGACTTTACCCTTCAATTTTTTCAAGGTCAGTTTCTTGCTGTTCAGCCACTTTTCCGCTTTCAGTTCTGTTGCCGGCTTTCCAATCATATCCAGCATTTTCAGCTGAGACTCAAGACTTTTTTTGCTACGTTCTTCGGTGGTTTTAGATAATGCTGTTTTAATGATTTCACGGGCCTTATCCATATTTCCATCATCTTTCGCCTGGAAAGCCAGTTCCTGATACACATAACCTACATACTGTTTCAAATGAACCGGAAGGTCCTTAACCGCAACAAACTTATTCGCGTATTCGGCCTTTGCTTCCGGTGTCGGTGCGTAAAACGCAAAATTCAGATAATACTCGGAGAGCTGATCCCCTGCCTTCATTGATGGTTCCACTTCCCGGAAAAGCTTGTAGGCTCCGTCTTTGTCCTTTTTGGAAAGGAGAATGCCGACTTTTTCAGCCTTCGCCCGTGCTTTGATTTCCTCGTTCTTTCCGGACAGCAGGGCCTCCACTTTTTTGTCCGCTTCCTCCACCTTGTTACTGAGCATCAATGCTTTGACCCGCAACAGCTCTATTTCATCGCCTTTTTCCGCCTTGTTTTTCTCTAAGAGGGCCGCCAATGCAGCGTCCCGGTCACTGACTGCCTTTGTGTAAATTTCCCGGGTTTTAGCGTTGGCCACAGAGGTCTGAAAATCACTGCGAATCTTCTGAAAATCCGTCTTAAATTTGTTGATTGCTTCCTGATTACCTTTCCCACATCCCACCATTCCAATAACGGCAAGGGTAAGAATCAAAATGATACTGTTTCGCTTCATGGTTCCTCCCACTTAATTCATGAAAACAGTATACCCGATTCTACTAAAGCAGTCCTATAATCTTTATATCAATGTAAAAGGCAAGCGCAACTCTTTTCACAAGGAGAAGAAAATAAGATTCAATAAGTCAACCAGATATACTCAAAGTCTTTTGATTTTCCATTGATGATGCCGATCAGTTCTGCTGTTATCTTGCGCGTTTCACCATCATATTTTTCCTCATTTTCAACCAGTTCCTGGAGGTCCTCTGCTACATATGGCTCCATTTCCAGGACAATTTCCCCGCGATGGGGCACGTCGAGATATTCACAGAGTATGTCATACACTCTCCGGGGCCGTTTGCACCCGTCCAATTTGACGGTAAGCACTCTTTTGTCAAGTACTTGCATTTTAAATTCCTCCTGAGACTCTGAATACTTGCAGGGCATTATACTCCCCGTCTACTTCCTGTTCAACAAGAAAATATACGTGGTAAACGCAAAATTGTTATCGCAAGCTTTCACTGGATTCAAGGTTGCCGCCCATCACTTCTTAGATTTTTACATTTTTCAGGAGCGACAGAGAAGAGAAATTAGCACATTCCGACATTCTAACTTTAAGATATACTTTACATAAAAAGCACTTTAATTAATAAATATTTCATGTATAATTAAACGTGTAATTTTGGTGCAAATAGTAAAAGGGAGGAAGTATGAAGAGATTATTGTATGGCTTGGTTGTGTTCTGCTTCATGTTGGCTGTACCGCTCCAGGCACAGGAAATTCGGCTGGGAAACCTTCTGGGTCAACCCACATTCGACCGAGCGAGTGGCGTCACGTACAGCATCAATTGTGATGCAAGTTCGAACAATCCCTACCCTCACTACGATACCGAGTACATGGTGTTCAGCATCTATACTACGGTTGAAGAACCCCTGCAGGCCTACCTTGCATGTTCAGGCGATGATGACAGTTACTTGCTGCTTTATTGCGACGGCTTTGATCCGCAATATCCGACGGCAAATCTGGTTGCGGGAGACGATGATGGTGGTGATTACTATGGCGGATCGGAGTATTCCAGCGCGTTTACACCGGATGATGACTATGTAATTCATCCTTACACAGTCTATAAGTTGGTTGTTACCACCTATAGCAGTGGCGAGTTGAGCAATTTCTCATTAACACTGTATGGGAACGCACATTTCGTGGCTGGCGATGGTCATCCGGTGATTACGGCTACGGCTGATACCGGCGGAACCATTGACCCCGCTGGAGAAGTTCAGGTTCCTTTATTTGGTTCAAGGACTTTCAAAATTCAGCCAGATGCCGGTTATCATACGGGGGATGTGATTGTCGACGGTGCCGGGATCGGCCCCCGCAGCAGTTACACGTTCGCAACTGTCATGGACAACCATACTATCAATGCAACATTTATTGAGAATATACCTCCCGTAATCACGTCATTCGTGGCGGACACGGAATCAGGACTCGCACCAATGACTGTGCATTTTGACGTTTCAGCCTATGACCCGGACGGAGGAAACATTACGCAGTATAAATGGGACTTCAATGGAGATGGCGTTGTGGACCAGATAAGCACAGCGCCGTCGGTGGATCATCGTTTCGTAACGCCACGAGACTTTCCAGTGACCGTTACAGTTGTAGATGATGAGGAAGAAACCACCACTTCAGAAGTTCTGACCATTGCTGTTGCGAAACCCGAAAGTATCAATCTGCCTCTGCTGACGGATGTCGCACTGAAAACAGGCGCAAAAAATCCAGATCTTCACGCTGATACCTGGGCAGTGGACCCCTTTGATGAAGATGCGACAGTTGTTCTGACAGCCATGAACGACAATGATGAACAGTTGGCCCAGACGACCATGATTATCCCTGGGCATGGAAAAGCCAAACTCGCATTGGGCGCGTTCGATGGGCTCGACTACAGCGTCGTGAAGGTTCATCCTGATCGATATCTTATCTATTTCACTGATGTTACAGGAAGTAACTCGCGGATGGCTTCCTACATTCGCACACCCTTGAAGGCCGTGTTGATAGCGCCCCATATCGCGGAAGAAGTTGAATACTGGGATACCTACGCTTTCCTCTCTGATGAAAACCCGGGAAAGCTTGACCTGAAACTGGGTACGCAGACTCTGGCCCTGACGCCTCAACATGTGAATATGCTGGATCTTGGACAGCTGGGACAGGAAAACCTGAGCAATGCTTCTGCAGATTCTATGTGGAGCAAGTTCATCAGTTATGCCAATAATCCATTTTCCGATACCAGCCTGATCACCGGCTTTGAAATGTTTATTAAGCATAGTGGAGACGGTGCCGCGACAGAGTTGGCTGGAACTGGATCAACGAAATTGTACATTCCTCACATCCCGGCAGAAACAGATATCTTCTGGACGGGTTTTGCCTTTGTCAACCCGGGGCAAGAGGCTGTAACTGCTACTGCAACCTTTTATTCTGATGCAGGAGTAATGACGGGAACAAGCCAGATTACAGTACCGGCAAACTCAAAAATCAAGGGACTGATGAGTGAGATCTTCCCCAACGCGGGCACAGGTGCCGCCTGGGGTACTGTTAATGCCAGCGGAAACCTGGTCGGACTGGAAATTTACGGCACGGTTTCGGGAATTTGCGGTTTTTCATTGAAGGGAGAAATGGCCACCGAAGGTGTGTTTCCGCTGATGGTCACCGGAGAAAACAACTGGACGGGTGTCGCACTTGCCAATCCCAATGCCCAGGAAGCGCCAGTGACCATTGACCTGATCCAGGGGGACGGCACGGTTATAGCAACCCAGACAGCAACCATAGCGGCAAACGGACGATTTTCCTTTGTGGCGGCAGATTATTTCAGCCGATATAACCTGAAGGAAACCGACTATATCCGCTTCCATTCCCAGTATGGACTATTGGGAGTTGAGGCTGGTGGTGACAATGACCGGACCTTCATGGTTGCACTGGACGGCGAAAACTGAACCTGAAAGATAAGGACTTACATCAGGGGGCTTCGGCCCCCTTTTCTCGTTAAATCAAAGAACTATGCAGAGGATTGAATTGCGACCATTGGGCTGGTGTCTTGACTATTTTCTTCATCTTCAGGATTTCAAGATCAAAGTACCCTTGCACATTCCTTGACAAAAGGTCCATTCAACCGGATAATACTATGAACGAAGCTCGATAGAATCTCTGAATCAGGAGGTATTGTGAAAAGGGGGGATCTCAAGAACTATGACGGCAAGGACGGCCGGCCTGTATATTTTGCCTACAAAGGTAAAGTATATGACATCACTGGCAGCCGACTATGGAAAAATGGCACTCATGTCAACCGCCATCATGCGGGGGGCGATTTAACAGACTTCATGTCCATGGCTCCCCACGCCGAGGAAGTGCTGGAAAAATGCAAGGTCGTGGACACTCTGGATGATGAGGTGGGAACAGACATTGCCACTGACCGTATGGATATCTATCGGGACTGGTACCGACGCTTTCACCCCCACCCTGTCACACTCCACTATCCCATGGGCCTTTACTATTTTGCGGCATTCATGCAGATGTTGTATCTGATCTTCAGAGTCCCGTCCTTTGAGCAGTCAGCGTTTTACGCCTTTGTTGGCGGTACATTGACTACGATTCCGGCAGCCTTGTCAGGTCTGTTCAGCTGGTGGGTGAATTACCAGATGACTTTGACACGCATCTTCCGGACGAAAATCATTTTCACTATTGTTATGCTGGTATTCGGCATTTCCGGCAGTATCCTCCGCTTTCTCTATCCGCAGATATCGACAGGCACATCACCGTTGTCGTTGACCTATTCTGCGCTGGTTTTCCTGAATGTCCCGACGCTGACTATCGTGGCATTTAATGGCGGAAAGATAACCTGGCCCTCCTGATACTAACCGGCATTCGCCTAAGATAAAAAGGGTGGTAAACATGGACAAACAGAGAATTAGAGAATTGGAAGAGATGATCCAGGTGGTCCTGCTGGCAATTCCACGGGAAATTTCCGCAAGAGAATTTTACCTTCAGGCAGCAAGAAAGGCATTCAGTGATTCATCACGGGAACTTTTTTCCGAACTTGCGGAACAGGAAAAAGGTCATGAAGCTGAACTCAGACGCATTCTGGCAGAATTGAAGAGTGAATTGATAGAGGTTCGCGACCAGTAATTGTTCCAATAAGAGCCTTACTTTCTTACTAAAGCCTCGTACAGCTTTACTTTTAAATGCGTGTGTCATTTCTATCATCGAGAAGTGAACCATCGGTTCATTTCCCGGAAGAATAGATCTTTGGTCTCCGAATTTCCATGATATAATTTCTTCAACTATCAAACAAGTTGGAGGCAATATGAAGGCTCTCCTGTATTATCCAATTGTATTTTTTCTTTTCCTGTTACCTTGCATTCCGGGGCTCAGTGCTACATCGATTCCCACACCGGAAAGTTATTTCGGTTATACTCCAGGTACAGACCGCAAATTGATGACCTATGAAGAGCAGGTCGCTTATCTGAAAATCCTCTCTGACGCGTCCGACAGGATCCTTCTGAAAAAGGAAGGCGAAAGCCCGATGGGAAAGCCAATGTATCTGTGCTTCGTTTCCTCACCGGAAAACATCCGGAATCTGGAAGCACTGAAAGAAATCAACCGGAAACTGGCCCTGGAACCGGACTTATCCAATGCGGACCGGGAACAGGCAATCAGGGATGGCAAAGTTTTCCTGTTGGAAACGCTATCCATGCACTCAACCGAAGTCGGCCCCAGCCAGTCGTTCCCTCTCTTTGCCTGGCAAATGGCGACAACTGATGATCCAGAAACCCTGGATGCACTCAAGAAGGTCGTGCTCATGGTGGTCCCCTGTCACAACCCGGACGGCATGGACATGGTGGTGAACTGGTATCGAGAGAATCTCGGAACTAAATATGAAGGGGCCTCCCTGCCCCGTGTCTATCATAAATATGTTGGACACGACAATAATCGTGATTTTATAACTCTGACACAGAAAGACACACGTGTAATTGCAAGAATTTATTCTACCGAATGGTATCCCCAGGTCATGGTAGAAAAACACCAGATGGGCTCATCAGGTCCCCGGTTTTTTGTTCCCGAAAATCATGACCCCATCGCTGAAAACATTGACGCGGGTCTCTGGAACTGGATGAAAGTTTTCGGAGCGGATTTGTCCAGAGACATGACCGCAGATGGCCTCAAGGGAGTAGTCAGCCACTGGGAATTTGACAACTACTGGCCCGGGTCCACCGAAACATCCTTATGGAAAAATGTAATCAGCTTTCTCACGGAAAATGCCAGTTGCCGGGTCGCAACCCCGGTTTTTGTGGAACCAACCGAACTCGGAGTTCAAGGGAAAGGTCTGTCTGAATACAAGAAAAGCGTAAATATGCCCGAGCCCTGGCCCGGTGGATGGTGGCACCTTCGCGACATAGTGGATTTTGAACTATCCTCCATGCGGTCCATTCTGAACACTGCTGCCGCCAATCGCTCAGCCATCCTCGCATTCCGCAATGACATGTGTCGCAGTGAAGTGAAAAAGGGCATGACAGAACCTCCATATGCCTATGTTCTTCCGGCAATTCAACACGACCCCGGAGCTCTTGCCGATTTGGTTGATCTGCTCCACTTGCATGGCGTTCGAACCTACGTGTTGACCGAAGATAAACTGGATGGCACGCGCCAATTTCGAAAAGGCGACGTGGTGGTGCCCCTTTCCCAGCCCTACCGCTCCTTCATTAAGGAAGTAATGGAAAAACAGGTGTACCCGGTACGACACTACACCCCGGGCGGTAAGATCATTCAGCCATATGACATTACAACCTGGTCCCTGCCCCTTCACAGGGGACTCACGTCGTACACGGTGACCAGCAGTCCAGACCTTTTCAGCGACGGCATAGCGGAGTTGAAAGGCGCACTGGTGAAAAACAAACTGCTTGTCTTTCCCGACGACTTTTTTGCATTGGGACTATCTGCTGACTACAATGAAAGTTATGAAACGGTGTTCGCGGCTCTGGATGCCGGTATTTCCGTTCTGAGGTTAACAGAGCCTTCCTCTCAGAACCAACACCTCCCCGCGGGCAGTTTCCTGCTGCTGAATGACCCCAAACACGGCCGGGAGCTGGTAGAACTCGCCCAATCCCTCAAAGTCGTTCCGGAAATCCTGAAAATGAAACCGGACGCGCCCTCGATCAAAATTCGGAAACGACGGATCGGGCTGATTCAGACCTGGCGTCACGATATGGACGCCGGATGGACCCGTTTCATCTTTGACCAGTACCACATCCCCTTTACTCTACTTCATCCGGCGGATCTTGAAACATCCGATCTCAAATCCTTTGATGTACTCGTATTTCCAGACTCAAATAAGGATGTTCTCTTTTCCGGTTCCTACAAGGGACCTTCCGGCTACATGCCGGTAAGCCTTCCGGAAAAATATCGAAAAGGGATGGGTGAAAAAGGGAAAATGAAATTGATCCGCTTCATTAATGATGGAGGTATTGTTCTTTCCTGGCGTAATTCAACAGGTCTTTTTATGGGAACCCTGAAGCTTCCAGAGAAAATGACAAAACAGAAAAAGAAGAGGAAAAAGGAGAAAGCCAAACCGCAAACCGAATCCTTTGCTCTTCCGGTTCGGGACATCTCTAAATCGGCTCGAAGCGCCGGACTTTACGTGCCCGGTTCTCTCCTGAAAATGGAGCTTATCCCGTCTCACCCGCTAACATGGGGAATGCCCCCTGAAACTGCCGTATTTTCAAGGGGGACACCGGTATTCCGTACAACGATTCCAACAATGGATATGGACCGCAGAGTAATTGGCTACTATCCCAGAAACCACCTTCTCCTCAGTGGATACATCGAAGGAGAAAGCGCACTGGCATGGCATCCGGCCATGATCTGGTTAAAAAAGGGAAATGGACAACTGGTTCTCTACGGCTTCAACCCCCAGTTCCGCGCATCCACTCCCGGTACCTATAAACTACTGTTCAATGGTCTCCTGTTGCCCGGACTGGATTGAGTCCATCTGGTTCCATGCCGGTATTGTCCCGGTTGCGGTTTACTGAAAACCTGAATGCCCTTCTATGGAGGTGATTTTATGAAGAAAAAATCGGAACCTCAGAGCCCATCCCGGCGGAATTTTCTGAAAAATGTCGGGGTGGGAACAATCGGGGGTGCTATCCTCACCGGAACATCCGGAAAAGCAGCATCTCCGTCAACTGCCATTGACTACGACGCTGGCCCTATTCCACTGAAACTTAAGGTCAATGGGAAAACCGTCAATGTCCACATTCATCCTGAAACCACCCTTTTGGAAGTTATTCGTGACCATCTTGGGCTTACAGCAACAAAGATGGCCTGCAACCGCGGCGAATGCGGCACCTGCACGGTTTTACTTGATGGGAAAGCCGTGTACTCTTGTCATCTCTTGGCACTGGACGCCGCAGGTAAAGATGTGACTACCCTGGAGGGACTCATGGACGGTGAAAAGCTGCATCCGATTCAAGAGGCATTTCTGGAAAATGACGGGCTCCAGTGCGGATTCTGCACGCCGGGGCAGATCATGACAGCCACGGCCCTTCTGAAAGAACACCCGGAACCAACCGAGGAGCAGATTTCTATCGGCATGTCCGGCACCATCTGCCGGTGTGCCGCATATCCGAATATTGCTCATGCAGTAAAAGATGCAGCCGGTCGTTTGAAGAAACGGGGAGGAAGCAATGAATAAGAAAGTTACGAAATCCCGATTTTTCTTTGAACAGGACATGCAGGAAACAGTGGGGGAAGTTTCCACACTTAAACCGAAGCCCTGGGGACCGGGCGTCAAACTGGATGTGGTGGGAAAACCTGTCACCCGTTTCGATGGTTACGACAAGGTTTCCGGAACCGCAACCTATACGTTCGACGTACTGTTACCTCGCATGGCTCATGCACGAACCCTGCGTTGCCCCCACCCACATGCAAAAATCCGCGCCATCAACACAAAAGCAGCCCGGGAAGTGCCCGGTGTACTGGACATTATCAGCTCCGACAACACGAAATCCATTCCCTGGTATCGCGATACGTCGATGATCTTTGATCCTCACCTCAGATTTGAAGGAGATGAAGTGGCCTGTGTGGCTGCCGAAACACCGAAAGCCGCGGAAGAAGCACTCCGGTTGATTCAAGTTGAGTACGAAATTCTGCCCTTTGTTGTATCAGCCGAAAAGGCATTGAAAAAAGACGCACCAAAACTCCATCCCGGTGGAAATATCACTTGGGGAAAACCGGAGACATACAAGAGGGGAGATATCAAACAGGGACGACTGGAATCCGAGGAGCTTGTCGAAAGTACTTTTACTACATCTGTGGCCATTCATAACCCCACTGAACCTCATTGCTCGGTTGTAAACTGGGACGGCGACCAACTGACTGTATGGGACTCCACTCAGGCGGTGTTCAGGGTCCGGGATTCCATTGCCAGTGCCTTCGGCATTCCGGAAAGCCATGTTCGAGTTATCAAAAAGTACATGGGTGGTGCGTTTGGGAGCAAACTCAGCGCCGGGAAATACACAGTCATGGCCGCCCTTCTAGCCAGACGCATCGGCCGACCGATAAAAATCGTACTGGATCGCCGGGAACAGAATCTTGCAGTTGGAAACCGCCCTGATTCTGTTCAGCGGCTGAAGGCCGGAGCAAAAAAGGACGGCACCCTGACGTTTCTAACCCATGAAGCATTCGGGGCGGGAGGGGCCTATCCCAGTAGTGCAGGTTGTTCCTGGCCCGCCCGGACGATGTACCGCTGTGCCAACATGAAAGCAAGTGATACGACGGCATATGTCAATGCGGGTCCCGGACGACCCTACCGGGCGCCGGGCCACGTCCAGGGTACTTTCGCGCTGGAATCCCTGATCGATGAACTGGCCGGGAAAATCGGCATGGATCCCCTCACCTTCCGGATGAAAAACCTTGCGGATAAGGACCAGGTATTTAAACTTCCCTACACGACAAAGCTGCTGAAAGAGGCATATGAAGCAGGTGCGAAGGAAATTGGATGGGAACAACGCAATCAAACGCCCGGTTCCGGTACTGGACCAGTCAAAAGAGGAATGGGAATGGCTTCTCAAATATGGTGGGGCGGCGGCGGCCCTCCCGCCTATGCCACGCTGAAATTGAACCGGGATGGAAGTGCCCACATCATCGCCGGTACCCAGGACCTTGGAACCGGAACTTATACGATCATGGCCCAGGTTGCCGCAGAAGTTCTGGACATCCCAATAGACCATATCGCAGTCACCCTTGGAGATACCGGCACCTGCCCCTATTGCGGGGGAAGCGGAGGCAGCACTACGGCCCCTTCCGTCACACCCGCGGTTCGGGACGCAGCTGAGCGTATGCTGACAAAACTTCGCTCTGCGGCATCCGCCATTCTTGAGGTGAGCGAAGCCGATCTCGACTACCGCAACGGCACCTTTTCAGTCCGAAACGATAGTCAAAAGAAAGCCGACATCAACACAATTATGCGAACAATGAGGGAACAGGTTCTCGTTACTACCGGGGCGAGAAACGCGAACCCCGAAGGTTTTGCCATCAACACTTTCGGGGCACAGTTTGCTGATGTTGAAGTAGACACCCTCACCGGCAGTGTACTCGTGAAACGCGTTGTTGCGGCCCACGACATCGGTCGTGTTCTCAACCGTAAACTCCTTGAAAACCAGTTTCACGGCGGCATCATTCAGGGCCTGGGATTCGCTCTGATGGAGGGCCGGGTAATGGATCCCAATACCGGGAAAGTGCTCACCACCAACTTCCACGAATACAAGGTCCCGACCATGATGAACAAACCAGACATCAAGGTCATTATTGTCAGCGAAGGGGATACCCGGATCAGCGCAGTCGGAGCAAAAGGAATTGGAGAACCAGCCATGATCCCCACGGCGGCCGCAATTGCAAACGCGATCTATAACGCAATCGGGGTTCGGCTTCACAGCCTTCCCATGACACCGGACAAAGTCTTGGATGCCCTGGAAGCAGCCGGGAGGAAGTCATGAAGAGTTTTGTGTACCAAAAGCCTGAAACAATTGAAAAAGCATTGAACATTGCCTCAAAAGCCGGAAGAATCAAGGCCGGGGGGACCGACCTACTGGGCTTAATGAAAGATGGTATTGAATCACCCGACACTATTGTTAATCTTACTGACATAAAAGAATTGAAACGAATTGAAGAAAGACCTAATTCAGGGTTCTCTATCGGCGCCATGGCATCCCTTGCCGAGGTGGCCGCCCATTCCGGCATCCGGAAACGGTTTCAACTGCTCGCCGAGGCGGCTGCTTCTGCGGCTTCGCCCCAGATTCGAAACGTGGGAACCATAGGTGGGAATTTATGTCAGCGTCCCCGTTGCTGGTATTTCCGCGGTGAGTTCCATTGTCTCAGAAAAGGCGGCGATACCTGCTTTGCCGTAGACGGGAAGAATAAGTTTCACTGCGTTGTGGGAGGCGGTCCCTGCTACATTGTCCATCCATCCGATACCGCTGTAGCTCTCCTTGCCCTTAACGCGACTCTTCTGATACAAGACAGCAAGGGCCAGCGACCGGTTCCGATCAGTCAGTTCTTTGTTTTGCCTGAAAAAGATGTGACCCGGGAAACGATTCTGAAACAGGGAGAAATCCTGACAGCCATTCAGGTTCCAGGTCCACCCCCCGGCAACCGTTCCGTTTATCTGAAGACCTCTGAAAGAGGTGTTTTTGATTTTGCGACTGTCAGTGCCGGTGTTCAGGCGGATGTTCGCAGTAATGTAATTCATTCCGCGCGCGTGGCACTCGGTGGCGTCGCGCCGATTCCCTGGTTTGAAAAGAAGGTATCGGCAGCGCTGAACGGGATTGCTCTCTCGGATCAGTCGGCAATCCGGAAGGCCTCTGACCTGGCACTCAAAGATGCTGAGCCATTGGAAGAAAACGGATTCAAGATCAAGCTTGCCAGAAACCTTGTGTTTCAGGCGATCATGAAGCTTTCGTGATGGGTGATGGGTGATGAGTGATGAGTGATGGGTGATGGGTGATGAGTGATGAGTGATGAGTGATGGGTGATGGGTGATGGGTGATGAGTGAAGAGTGAAGAAAGAACAGGGAAATTGCCAAGTCCCTGATTTTTCTCATCTTTCATTTAACGTCTGACACTTATCATTTAACATTCGGCCGCGGTCCGTGAGCGCACTCGCACTTTCACTTACACTGCCCTTCGGGCATTCACTTGCACTTCCACATTTTTTTGCGCTTTCACAAAAAAGCATTGACTGTATTTTGTATTTTGTATACAATTTCAACCATGAAAGAGGGCCTGCGACCGGAACCGTTGCGACAAATTGTTTACAAAGATCTGCTGACCCGAATTGTGACCGGCATTCTGGAGCCGGGAGCACCTGTTCGTGACACCGATATATCCGAAGATATGGGGGTAAGCCGCACACCCGTTCGGGAGGCACTCTTGCGCCTGTCCCGCCAGGGATTGCTGGTAAATTTACACCATCGGGGTTTTGTTGTAAGTGAGATGACGGCCGAAGTGGTACGGGAGACCTACCCTATCGTATGGGCAATGGAATGCCTGGCTTTGCGGGAATCCCCTGCTCAACCATCCAACATTCTGGCAAAGCTTCAGCGGATAAATCAGTCCCTTGAAAACAGTGCCGACAAGGTGGAAAAACGTATCTCATTGGACGAGCAATGGCATGAAATACTGCTTTCCCAATATGAGAATAAACGATTGAAAGACACAATTGCGGAACTGAAAGTGATTGTCCGTCGATATGAATTTGCCTACATGCGGGACGCGGAACTGGTCTCTCATTCCGTAACCGATCATGCCCACCTCTTCAACACGATTGAGAAGAAGGGAAATATAGCTGCCGTACCCCTGCTGGAAGAGCACTGGCGCTATTCAATGGAAAACCTTTTGAAACGGATAAAATAGAAACTTATGTGGATTTTTGGAGGAAATGATGAGTGAAATTGCCGAGATTCTTGAGAAGGCGAAAAGCTACCGGGACAAGACAGCCCGGAACCTGTCCGAAATGGTCAAAATTCCCTCGCTGAGTTGCGAAGAAGATTTGGTGATTCAGGAAATTGCCCGTCAGTGCAGGGAAGCCGGATTTGACGAAGTTCGGGTGGACGGACTGGGTAACCTCATAGGCCGGGTCGGCCATGGGCCCAGAATTCTCGCCATTGACGCCCATATTGACACCGTGGATGTAGGTGAACGGTCATTGTGGGAGTTTGATCCCTTTTCCGGTGAAATCAGGGACGACTTTGTACTGGGCCGGGGAACCGCAGACCAGGAAGGCGGTGCAGCCGCCATGATCACAGCGGGACGGATCCTGAAAGAACTGAACTACGACGGGGAATATTCGGTTTACTTTACCTTCACTGTCATGGAAGAAGACTGCGACGGTATGTGCTGGAACTACTTGATTGAAAAAGAAAAACTTGTACCTGATTTTGCAGTATCCACCGAACCCACCAACTTGAATATCTATCGCGGACACCGGGGTAGAATGGAATTCGAAATTCGCTTTCATGGTGTTTCCTGTCATGGTTCAGAGCCGGAACGGGGCGACAATGCCATCTACAAAGCATCCCGTTTTGCACTGGAAGTGGAAAAGCTGCATCAACGCCTTAAATCCGACGATTTTCTTGGGAAAGGCAGTGTCACTGCGTCCCTTTGCGAATCTTCCTCCCCTTCGCTGTGCTCTGTATCTGATTACTGTCGCCTTTACCTGGATCGCAGGCTGACATGGGGCGAAACAAAAGAAACCGCCACTGCTGAACTTGCGGAATTTCTTCCTGAGGGCGCAGAAATTACTATTCCGGTTTATGAACGTCCCAGCTATAAGGGCACTGTTTTCACCCAGGAAAAATATTTCCCGACATGGAAAATTTCCGAAGATCACCCGCTGGTTCAGGCCGGTGCCGCTTCATATCGGAATCTCTTCAAATCAGAACCGAAAATCGACAAATGGACATTTTCCACCAATGGTGTGGCAATCTGTGGTAAACATGGAATACCTGTCATCGGTTTTGGCCCGGGCAATGAAGTTCTCGCTCACGCGCCCAATGAGAAAACCCCGGTGACCCATCTTGAAAAAGCCTCCGCGTTCTACGCGGCACTTCCCTACATGCTGGAAAAAGGAGGAAAATAATGAGCACACTCTTTCGCGGAAAACACCTGATCACATTCGATAACTGGACCCGGCAGGAAATCAATACTGTGCTGGATGTATCTACAGATCTGAAGCGCCGCTATGCACTTCGGGAACGGACAATTCTGCTCCCTGAACGGACGCTGTTCATGATTTTCTTTGAGCAGTCCACACGGACCCGAAACTCCATGGAAGCGGCCATGACCCAGCTTGGCGGACATGCCCATGACCTGACGGTGGATAAAATGCAGATTTCCCACGGCGAATCTCCCAGGGACACTGCCAAAGTACTGTCCCGGATGGGGGACTGCATTGCCATCCGCAACTGTTTCCACGGAATCGGAAACGATTACATCTCTGAAATCGCCCGGGAATCCGATATTCCGGTCATTTCCATGCAGGATGACATCTACCATCCCCTTCAGGCTATTGCCGATTTGATGACGATTCAGGAATACTTCGGCAAGGAACTGAAAGACATCAAAATCGCGGTAACCTGGGCCTATGCAACTTCCCACGCCAAACCACTGTCTGTTCCCCAATCCCAGGCCCTTCTCTTTCCCCGGTTCGGCATGAACGTCGTGGTGGCAAACCCCGAAGAATTCCCGCTTCAGAAGAACATTGTGGAAAAGGCAAAGAAAAATGCCCGGGAAGGAGGCGGCAAACTGACCATTGTCAATGACATGGATGAAGCTGTCCGGGATGCCGACATCGTCATTCCGAAGAATTGGGGTGGTTTCGGCCATTTCGATCACTATGTAAATGACGAGGAACATAACCGGATCATGAAAGAAAACCTCGAGAAGCACAAAGACTGGATCTACGACGAACGGCGTCTCGCATTATCAAAACCCGATATGAAACTGATGCACGCGCTCCCGGCCGACCGGAACAAAGAGGTCACCGATGCCGTGCTGGACAGCGAACACGCCATCATCTATGACGAAGCGGAAAACCGTCTCCATACCTCAAGGGCACTGCTTGCCCTGACGATGGGAGGGAGAGCCTGAAACCGCCGCAACGGCGGTTTCAGGGGTGTTAGGTTTTGGATTTTAGGTGTTAGATGCCAGATGTCAGAGGTCAGAGGGAATTGTTATGAGCAAGAACAAACTACACTTTGAATACAAATGCAGTGAATGTGGGAAAACCTACCCCATTGAACCCGGTATATACGTTTGTTCTGATTGCGCGGCAAAACAGGAAAAAAACCGGCCCCTTCGGGGCATTCTGGATGTCGTGCTGAACGGGCCAACTCCCAATGACCGGGATGTGCGGGCCTTTCTGCCGGTTCCAACAGAGTTTTGTCCACCCATTCCCGTGGGAAATACACCACTCTGGGCACCGGAACGCCTGCGGAAACAAACCGGTTTTTCAAAACTGTTCATCAAGGATGACGGACTGAACCCCACCGGTTCCCTGAAAGACCGGGCATCTTACCTCGTGGCGGCTTTTGCTCGACAGCATGGTATAAACACAGTTATTGTGGCATCAACCGGAAATGCCGCGTCTTCCATGTCCGGTGTGGGAGCGGCTGCCGAACTCAACATCACTATTTTCATCCCGAAAACCGCACCGGAAGCCAAGATGGTGCAATCCCTTCAATACGGTGCAAGAGTAATCCTGGTTGACGGCACATACGACGACGCCTATGAACTCTCCATGGCATTTGCAACAAAAAACGGCGGCCTCAATCGCAATACCGCTTATAATCCGCTGACCATTGAGGGAAAGAAAACCGCCGCTCTTGAAATCTTTTTTCAACTGGGCCGCGTCCCGGATGTCGTGTTTGTACCGGTGGGTGATGGAGTAATTATCAGTGGCATTTTCAAAGGGTTTCGCGACCTCGTTCATCTAAACCTTGCAGAAAGAATTCCCACCATTGTCGCGGTTCAGGCCGAAGGCAGCAGCGCCATCTGCAGGGCTTTTGAATCAGGTGGATTCACCGCACCGCTTTCTTCCGAAACTGTTGCGGATTCCATCTCAGTGGACGTGCCCAGAAATGGCTTTCATGCCCTCGCAAATCTTCAACGCTTCAATGGCAACTGCGTCTCCGTGTCAGACGAAGCAATTATTGAAGCCCAGAAGCAGCTTTCCTCTACCGCCGGACTCTTCGCTGAACCCGCGGCCGCCGCTTCCTTTGCGGGCTTCATGAAGCTGAAGGCTGAACTGGATTCCTCAGCAGATATTGTCGTACTCTCCACCGGAAACGGACTGAAAGACATTGTTTCCGCGAAGAAAGGTGTCAGCATTCCCACAAATCCCATCACATCACTGGGAGAGCTGCAATGAAGCGGGAAAGCGTCACCGGTGTTGTTCTTGCGGCCGGTTTTTCCAGCCGTATGGGAGAATTCAAGCCGGCGCTTCCAATCAAAGGAAAACCGCTGCTCCATCACTCCGTTGAAACCTTGCTCAGCGTATGCACTCAGGTCGTGGTCGTAACGGGACACAAACGGGAACGGGTTGAAGAGTTGCTGCGTCCCTTCCCTTCGGTTGTAACCGTATACAATCCTGACTTTGAAACCGGAATGTTTTCCTCCGTAAAAGCCGGTGCCATGGTGGTTGACACTCCCCGTTTTTTTCTTACACCGGGAGACATTCCCTTTTTCTCCCGGAAGACCTGCGAGCAACTCCTTTCCTGTCAAGGGGAAGTCGTTTCTCCGGTTTTCAACGGCAAGAAAGGCCATCCGGTTCTGCTGGACGAAACTGTACGGCAGGGAATCATTTCAGCTGCCGGTTCTGAGACACTCCGGGACATCCTCCATCGGTATTCCACATCACTTGTAAACACTGCTGATGAAGGGATTCTGGTGGATATTGATACACAAACCGCCTATAATAGACTCAAGGATCAATTATGAAGAACACGATCAGTACTCCAGTGGATCGTCTTGACGGTCCGGAAAAAGCTTCAGGAAGAGCACTATACATCGACGATATCCGACCCGATGGCCTGCTGTATGCCAGAACATTGCGTGCGGACCGTCCCCGTGCCCGTATCACGGACATCCGCTTTCCCGAAATCCCTGATGGATATTTCATCGTTGACAAAAACGACGTCCCCGCTCACAACCGCATCAAAATGCTGGAAGATGACTGGCCCTTCTTCGCGGAAGAGGTCATCAACCACGTTGGAGAGCCCATTCTCCTTGTGGTGGGCCCGGACCGGGAAAAAGTGGACACCATTTTCCGGGCCATTGAAGTAACATACGAGGACATTCAGCCCGTTTTTTCCATTGATGAAGCGCTATCCGCAGAAAATCCTATCTTCGGAGACGATAACTGCTTTGCAGCTTATCAGTTCCAGAAGGGAGATCCGGAATCCGCATTCAAAGGCGCGAGTAAAGTAATTGAGGGAGAATTCAAGACCGGTTATCACGAACAGGCCTACATGGAACCCCAGGGAATGATCGGGAAATACCAGGACGGCAAGCTCACCGTGACGGGTTCCATGCAATGTCCGTATTATGTGAAAAATGCGATGCTGCATCTCACCGGCTTTTCAGAAGAACAAGTGCAGATTGTCCAGACAACCACCGGCGGAGCATTCGGGGGTAAGGAAGAATACCCTTCCCTGCTGGCAGGCCATGTCGCGGTTGCGGCAATCAAAACCGGGAAACCGGTTAAACTGATACTGGAACGTAGTGAAGACCTTGCCGTAACCACCAAAAGACATCCGTCAATCAGTCGCTATCGTTCCGCTATCGACGAGAATGGCCGCGTGATTGCGATGGAAGCCGACATCACACTGGATGGCGGGGCCTACGCGGGATTGTCCGCGGTGGTCCTGCAACGGTCTCTTTTTGCAGCGATCGGTGTGTACAACATCCCCAATGTTACCGTCAGGGGACGGGTGATGGCGACGAACCAGGTGCCGTCCGGCGCTTTTCGCGGTTTCGGTGCTCCCCAGGCCTTTTTCGCGGTGGA
Organism: uncultured Holophagae bacterium; assembly: GCA_964599895.1. GTDB lineage: Bacteria > Acidobacteriota > Holophagae > Thermotomaculales > Thermotomaculaceae > UM-FILTER-49-7. The sequence goes on along the minus strand of CAZRHT010000034.1, from coordinate 7,675 downwards.
AATGCACATGGAACAGATCGCGTCCGAACTGGGGATGAATCCCCTCACCTTCAAGGAAATACACCTTGTAAAGCAGGGCGACCGGACAGCCACGAATGGAGTATTCCGGGACAAGACCCGCATTCGGGAAATGCTGTCCAGAGTCTTGAAAATGTCCGATTACCGAAAAAAGGAAGGTATTTTTGCATCTCATAAGGGCCGGTTCAGAAGTGGCATCGGCCTCGGTATCTACCTCCATGGCTGCGGGTTTACGGGTAAGGGAGAAGACACCATTCACGGAACCGCCACTATCCGAAAACTTGCTGAAGACAGAGCGGAGATCCTGGTTTCAAACGTGGAAATGGGCCAGGGAGCCCAGACAACTTTGCGAAAAATCGTTGCGACAACACTCGGCCTTCCGATCCGGAACATTGAATATCCCAACCCGGACACAGACCTCGTACCAAATTCGGGGCCCACAGTGGCGTCCCGGACTACCATCATCGTGGGTCATCTCCTTGAGTCTGCCGCGAAGGAATTGAAAGCAAGATGGGACGAAAAAGAAACCTTTTCGGTATCGAAAAGCTATCGCCACCCCTCATACATTGAATGGGACCAGGACACCCTCCAGGGGGATGCCTATCCAGCATATTCATGGGGCGTCGTTGCTGTCGAGGTGGAAGTAGACACACTCGCATACGAAACTGAGGTGAAGCGCGTATGGGCCGTCCATGACGTGGGAGTTGCCATTGATGAGGAGATCATCCGCGGACAGGTGGAAGGCGGTATTCTACAGGCTCTGGGCTATGCTTCCGTTGAAGTAATGGAAACCGGCAACGGGGCTTATCTGCAGCATAATTTTACTGATTATATTATTCCAACGTCAGTAGATGCACCGATAATTGAGAGCGAGTTGATGGAGAACCCGTACGAATACGGGCCATTCGGAGCCAAATGCGCGGGAGAACTGCCCATAGCAGGCGCAGCCGCAGCATACGCAGCCGCAGTCAGTCACGCCCTGGACATTCAGGTCCATGAAATCCCGGTTAAGCCGGAAATATTGATAAAAGGCATACAAAAATGAGCCAGACAATACAGTTCGAGTTGAACGGTGAAAATGTTTCCATCAAGACAAACCCCATGAGACGTCTCCTGGATGTACTTCGGGATGATTTTTCTGAAACCTGTGTCAAAGAGGGCTGTGGAGAGGGAGAATGCGGCGCATGTTCCATCTTTCTGAACGGTAAACTGGTAAATTCCTGTCTGATGGCCGTTGGAAGCATTGAAGGTATGAGCTTGGAAACCGTTGCCCATTTCCAGACCACCCCTGCTTATCGGATAATTGAGCAGGCTTTCAGTGATGCCGGTTCCGTTCAGTGCGGATTCTGCACACCCGGAATGGTCCTGGCCGCTTATGCCCTTCTGAAAGAAAATGTTGATCCGGACGAAGCGGAAATCCGGGAAGCGATTTCCGGCAACCTCTGTCGCTGCACCGGCTACAACATGATTGTTGACGGGGTCAAACTGGCAGCAAAAAGGGGGAATGGAAAATGGTGAAATCCTACCGTCCCCGGAATTTGACAGAAGCACTGAGGACCCTCTCCACGACCCGGTGCATTCCATACGCCGGTGGAACAGACCTGATGGTCCGCTACCGCCGGGGGCCTGGCCTCGTGCCGGGATTTGACCATCCTTTGATGTTTATCGGCCAGCTACCGGAACTCACCGAAATCCATGAGAGAAATGGCGAACTATCGGTGGGTGCCTGTGTTCCCTACAGTGAGATTATCCGGTTCCCCTACACTCCGAAAATTCTGCGACAGGCCTGCACCCTCATCGGCGCACCGGCTATTCAGAACCTCGGCACTATGGGTGGAAATATCTGTAATGCGTCCCCGGCCGGAGACACCTTGCCGATTCTGGCAATTCTGGATGCACGTCTTACGCTTAAGTCCGTTTCGGGAGAACGGGAAGTGTCCTTTCTATCCTTCTTCAAAGGACCGGGAGGGACCATCCTTCGCGATGACGAACTTCTGACCTGTATTCATTTTCGTCTGCCCCACTTCACTGCCGAGGGGTATCGGAAAATTGGAACCAGGAAAGCCAACGCACTGTCAAAAATTGCGTTTGCCGGTTTCCTGCTCAAGGAAAAGGACATGCTTGCCGATGTCAGAATCGCGCTGGGTGCCGTTGCTCCCACAATTGTCCGTTCAAGGGAACTGGAAAACCGCCTCATCGGCCAACCCGTCTCCGATCTTGCCGGACTTGTTCCCGATGTGCTGGACAGCTATGCAAAGCTGATTCAACCCATCACCGACCAGCGTTCCGACGCAAACTACCGTAAAACCGTATCATTACGTTTAATAGAAAACTTTGTTCTTAAGGAGGAATCATGAAGCAGAATAAACAGTACTGGCTGATCGCGGCCGTTTTCGGCTCGATGTGGGGAATCAGCGAAGCCGTTGTAGGCACCCTGCTCCACGGCGTATCCCATTTCCTGCCCATCCCCGGATTGTCCGGTCTGGTGATGTTTCCCATTGGTTTTTTCTTTATGCATCGAGCGTTTGTCAGAACGGGTAACCGGAGCGTAATTTTTCAGACCGCTGCCATTGCGGCAGCCATCAAGCTGACCGGGCTTGCCCTTCCCTTCCTTACGCCAATGGATACGCTAAACCCGGCGATGGCAATTCTCCTTGAATCTGGTGCGGCATACTTTATCCTCAGCGCCGAACCGGAAAAGACATTCAACTTTGCTACCGTACTGACCCTGACCGTTACCTGGAAAGCCATTTTTGTAGGGACCCAGTTTCTTGCCGGAGCTTCCGGCATGGCATTCGCCGCTCCGGGCGTCCTGGTCCGCTTCCTGGTAATTGACAGCCTTGTCAACGCGGGCCTGATCATGGCAATGGCAAAAATCCCGGCGGACTTCCGACTGTTCAAAAGTCCCCTTCGCCCCATCCATGTGAGCATCTCGGTTGTTGCCGCACTCGTTCTCAACGGATTGGTACAGCTTATTTAGCGCATGAATGTGATCGAATCGTTGATTGAGTCCACAGGCAAGGTACCGGTGCGCCGTGTTCTGACAGGCTGCTTCAGTACTGTCGTACAAAGCAGTGGCTGGGGCCTCGCCAGCACCCTGAAGCCTTCCTCCGGGCAGCATGAGGGAGTGCCGGGTGCCGGATCGCTAACTGGACAGGACGCGAGAAAGCTGGCTGAGCTTCTCCGTTCTGACAACCTGCTGGCGGCATCTGTGGGCATCGCTGCAATCAACAGCACTCTGGAAACGTCCGGATTGCCCCTGAAGGAACTCAACGCACGGGAACTCCTGGTTGAAAAGGGAAAAGGCGGTGTTCTGGGAATGATCGGTCACTTTCCCTTCGTGGACAGGGTCCGCCACCTCTTCAGTGATACCCTCGTGTTTGAACTGGAACCACAGCCGGGAGACCTGCCTTCCGAAGATATCAAAACACGGCTGAAAGATGCGGACGTGGTCGCGATTACTGCCACTTCTCTCATCAACCACACCTTTGAACAAATCATCAAGGCCTGCCGGAAAGAAAGTTTTCGGGTCCTCCTTGGCCCCTCCACTCCCGTCACAGCCAGACTCTTCGATTTTGGCATTGACGCAGTTTCCGGCAGCATTGTCACCGATGCCGATACCTTTCTGCCCATGGTGACAGAGGGTACACCGTTTCGAAAACTCCGGGGCATCTCCCACGTCACACTCTTGAAGGAGGACATGAATTGAACGACATCTTTGAACAAGTCCAGCAAGCCGTCAACTCCGGTCGACGGATCGTTCTGGCAACCGTTGTGGATAAAAAGGGCCACGGCCCGGCCGCTCCCGGCGCCCGGATGATTGTAAACGAGGACGGCAGCAGTATCGGTACCGTTGGCGGTGGCGCCCTGGAAAAAGCCGCGCTCAAAACTGCAGAAGCCCTCTTTGACTCCGGCCGCACTGACCTCGTTTTATACAACCTGGATGATGACGACCAGCTTGTGGATGCCACGGAAACCGGCATGGTTTGCGGCGGCAGCACAACCATCTACTTTGAGCTGATGGGGGACAGTCCCCATCTCGTGCTGATTGGCGCCGGTCACGTGGGTCAGGCAATCCTTGCCCATGCCGCCCTTCTGGGCTTCCGGGTCACACTGTCCGACAGCCGGAAAGGTCTGCTGGACAGCATCCAGTACCGCTCAAAAGTCCATCTGAAAGACTATCGGGACGGATACGGTGAACTTGGCATCACCAATCGTTCATACGTCGTGATCTGCACGCATTCGCATGCCTTTGATGCAGTGGCTATGGATAAACTCTATGGCCTGGCCGTCCGGCCAACCTATATCGGTGTTCTCGCATCCCGGAAAAAGGCGGAAACAATGGTTCCGGAACTGAAGAACCAGCACCCCGAGGCCGATCTTTCCAACCTCCACATGCCGGTTGGACTGAAAATCGGCGGCCCGGCACCCCAGGAAATTGCCATCTCCGTCCTCGCGGAGATCCAGGCAATCCGCTATGGGCAAACCGGGCAAAACCACATGGGAGAATCATGGTAACCTTCATCGTCGGGCCGGTAAACAGCGGGAAAACCACCCGAATGGCCGCCCTTTACAAAGAAAAAGGTGGAGACGGCGTTCTCTGTCCCAAAGTACTGGATGGCGACATCCACCAGGGCTATGACCTTGTTCACCTTCGCACAGGAGAGGCCACTCCCTTTGCCAGATTTAAAAGCACTCTCCCCGCAGACTGGGACGAGGCATTCACCTTCGGCCCTTACAGTTTTTCGGCAAAAGCACAGGGGAAAGCCGCCCACATCATTGGAAAAGCCATTGAAACCGGTATATCCCCGGTATTTCTCGATGAAATCGGGCCCGTTGAGCTGGAAGAACGGGGCTTTGCCAACCTCTTTCGCGCCCTGATTAAAAGTGACACAAACACGATTGTGAGCGTACGGGATTTTTTACTGGACCAAATCATCACATTCTTTGACATAAAGAACAATCAAATTCACAAGGAGCAGATATGATTGACCTGACTGTAAACAAAGCACAACTTGAAAAGACAGCGGAACGTTGCCGGGAACGGGGTATTGTCCTTCCCACATTCGAACAGATGAAACATCCGTCAACCGTCCCGGACTGGGCAAAAGAAGAGCTGAAAGGCATCGGCCTGTGGGACGTTCATCCCCGGAACCTCTTTCGCATCACCTGGAAAAACGAACCGGTACCCACCGGCGGCACCTACGGCGATGTAAACTACGTGGAATTCCCGAAAGAACTCACCGGTGTTGACGCCCGGATCATCGCCCTCGTGGGCAAATGGTTCCCCACCGGTGCGCACAAAGTCGGTGCCACCTACGGCTGCCTCGCACCCCGGCTCACCACCGGCCAGTTCAACCCCGTGAGCCAGAAAGCCGTCTGGCCATCCACCGGGAACTACTGCCGGGGCGGCGCCTACGTGTCCGCCCTTCTCGCCTGCGAATCCATCGCTATTTTGCCGGAAGAAATGTCTCAGGAGCGGTTTCAGTGGCTGTCCAAGGTTGCCGGTGAAGTCATTGCGACACCCGGCTGCGAAAGCAACGTCAAGGAAATCTTCGACAAATGCTGGGAACTCACAGAGCAACGTGGAGACAACATCGTCATCTTTAACCAGTTTGATGAATTCGGGAACCACCTCTGGCACTACGAAGTGACCGGAAACGCCATGCTGGAAATCCTGAAAAAAGAAATGAAACCCGGCCAGGAATACGCCGGTGTTGTATTGACCTCCGGGTCCTCCGGCACCATGGGCAGCGCGGATTTCCTGAAAGAACAGTTCCCGGCCTCCAAGCTCGTGGTCAGTGAAGCGCTCCAGTGCCCGACACTTCTCTTGAACGGCTTTGGCGGACACCGCATCGAAGGCATCGGCGACAAACACGTGCCCTGGATTCACAACGCAAGGAACACCGACATGGTCACCGCCATTGACGACGAACATCCCATGCGCCTGATCCGCCTCTTCAACGAACCGAAGGGCCGGGATTATCTGAAAAAACAGGGTATTGATCCAAAACTGGTGGACAAACTGGACCTGCTGGGCATTTCCGGTGTGGCAAACCTGCTTTCCGCCATCAAATTCGCCCGCTACAACGAACTCACCGGTGATGACATCGTTCTCACCGTCCTCACCGACTCCATGGAACTCTACGGTTCCCGGATGAAAGAACTCCATGAACAACGGGGCGAGTACAGCGAAATCAATGCCGGAAAAGACTACGAACTGCTGACCTCCATCACCCCCGACTACACCGAAGAACTCAACTTCTACGGCAAAAAGCGCATCCACAACCTCAAATACTATACCTGGATCGAACAGCAACAGAAAGAACTGGACGAGCTCAACGCCCAGTGGCACGACTACCGCACCTACTGGAAAAACATCCACGACATGGTCCCGAAAATTGATGAGAGGATTGAAGAATTTAATGCAATGGTTCAGCATCGCTGAACCACTGCGTGACTTGTGACTCGTGATTTGTGATTAGTAAAGAAAAGATAAAGAAAGAGAAGGCCCCGCTTCCAGCGGGGTTTTTCATTACCCTTTCAACTTGTTTTCATCTCATCACTCATCACTCATCACCCTTCACCCTTCACTCATCACCTCCCAGAGGGAAGTTCTCTCGCAAAGGCGCGAAGGACGCAAAGATGTTCGGGAATGCCCGGAAAACAAGGCAATGAGAAGTGAAATTCAGGCTTGCCCTATAAATTTTGTAATGTGTCCCCTGACTTTTACAAATTGGCGGGCTTTTTTTTATCAACATGGCTGGTAAAACGGGACTGGCAACGTCCCATTTTCCATAATTACCTTCTTCTCTTTTTCCGATACTGTTGTTCGGCTTCACGCCGATTCTGATCAATTATCCGTTGTTCTTCTCGCAGCCTTTCAAGTTTTGCTTTCTGTTTTTCCTCTTCCCTTCTTTCTTCCCAGAATATTTTGCATTGTCTCATGTCCGGAAGGCTATCAGTCCTGTCTCCTTTCTCATTTGTAGAAGCAAAAACCTGTTCCAGTGGAAGCCGAGTTATTGCTTGGATCATGGGAATCTTATCGCTTCCGCTGACATGACGTAAGATTTTGAGCAGGGTGCTATTGTCTGTCATAAATCGAACCCAATAGTGCTCGCCTATCAGATCAGTATCATGGTTGAACACATACATCGATTTGAGGTTATTGATAAATGATCTGTCTTGAAACTGAATCCAGTCTTTCTTTCTGAAATAGAGGTCCAATCCCGCATAGTGATCCCATTGGATCCTTCTTCTTGGCACTTTTTTCATTTGATATTCGTCCAAGTGTTTGACCTTTCCTCGTTCATCCAATGTATATGGAAAACATCGCCTGTGAAACCGAACCTGCTTATTCCTCGGCCATCTGCAATCAATATAACTGTTGCATCTGCCATGTTCATCGAAAACTTGAAGGGTGTATTGCATATTTTCAATGGGATAATCAGTACCCCACGGTGCTCGCAACAGATAAAAAATAAAGGCTGCAAGAAGGCCCAGGCCAACTCCCGAACGAACAGCAACATTCCAGCTTGTGCCAAGTAAATAGAAGAAAAAGTAACCTGCAACGGGAAACAAAAAGAATAAAAAGACAGTTGCGATGACATCGTTCTTCAACCAACGAAAATTTCTGTTGAGATCATATTCCATGATC
>CAZRHT010000033.1:7233-32010 GCA_964599895.1 uncultured Holophagae bacterium | reverse complement strand
CTTTCGCCAGCGAAGGAGTCCGTAAAATATTGTAGCGGTGACAGCACCAAGGCCGTCTGACAACATATCTTTCTGAGCGTCCCAGATATCCCCCTGGCTGCCAAGGAAGGCAATCCCGGCTTTTGGGTCGGCCGTCACAGCAAAGATCCACTCCAGGATTTCGTAGACTGCTGCAACAGTGAATATCATGAAAATACCGAAAAGGGCAGTCAGAATTCGGGATTGGCTCCATTTCTTTCTTTCCACCAGTTCACAGGCGGCAAAGGCATAAAATCCCACGGAGAAATGAGCAATACGATCAAAATTGTTCCGGGAAAAGCCAAATAAGTCGGTCACCCACTGAAATGGAACCAGCTCAAAAGTGAAGTGTCCGCCGATGGTATGAAGAAAAATCAGCACGGCCATCAGCCCGTAGGAGGTGTTGGAAAATCGGTAGTACCGATAGGTGAGGGCCAGAACCAGTACGATGAGCACAATGGGCACATTTTCTGCAGTCCAGACCTCCCTTGAAAATGGGTGAATCGCCAATGCTGTGAATTCAATTAGATATAGAACAAGCAAAACCTGCGGAAATCCAAAGTTCATTTTGCGTTTCATCTCCCCTCCTCGGCATTCATATTTTATAAGGATCACTCTATCAAAACCACTATGAAAACACAATTTGAGTGTGAAGTGCGGGGGTTTGGCGGATGCATGGGTGGACGTTCACCGCAGTGGACGCAGAGGATCTTGAAGTGGAGGAGAAACGGTAGAGACTCAATACAACGGCACAAGGTTCAGAAGGAACGAAAGGTGGCCAATTCCTTTCTTATACCCACACAAGAGGCACTATGCACAAAATACGTTCTTAGTGGTTTTTTTCAGAAACCCCTTGACAAAATAATGATAGGGGATTACGTTAGTGAAGGATAACTAACGTCTCGGAGGTGGAAATGACCAAAAGACAGGAAGAAATATTGGATCAGGCGATGGATCTCATGATTCAGGAAGGGATCAAGGGCCTGACGATGAAGAAGGTCGCGGATCGGATGAAATTTACTGAGCCTGCCATGTACCGCCATTTCAAGGACAAACAGGATCTGGTGGTTGCGTTGATTGGCCGGATACGGATGAGGTACGAGGCGGTTGTTTCCAAAGCGGACAGCTATCTGGCACCTGAGGAGTATTTCCGGGCACTGCTTTGTCCCCTTCTGGAGTACCTGGAGAAGGTTCGTGGGGTGACGATTCTATTCCTCTCCGAATCCACCTACAGCCATGATGATGTTGTACGAAAGGCTTTGCTCGCCTTTTACAGTGGAATGATCTGGCACGTGGCGGAGTATCTGAAAGAAGGGCGGAAAAGGGGATTGGTTCGCGAAGACGTGGACGAAGAGTCAGGGGCGGTTATTCTTGTGGGCATGATTCAGTCTTTGACCATCCGGTTTCTACTCAGTGGAGGAGAACTTAAAATTAGAGATAAATGCGAGGATATTCTAAATATTTTTCTTCGGGGAGTAATGTCATGAAACATTGGATAATTGGAATCACAACTGTCATCTCTTTGGCCGCGGGAGCGCAGACACTGACCTTGAATCAGTCGATTCAAAAGGCCTACGAGAACAATCCTTCCATTCAGGGTCTGAACGAGTCGGTTCAGTCTCAGAAGGAAAGCGAAGCCGCGGTGAATCGTCTTAAATTCGGGGAAATTCTCCTGAATGGCGGGGTATCGAAAACCAGCGACGATAATTTGATTCGACCCATGACAAAGAACCTGATTTCAGCTGGTTTTGCGGCGATGCCTTTTGATGATGAATTCACATACTGGAACCTTGATTACCGGGTACCGCTTTTTTCGAGCGGACAGCTGAAGGCAACGGAACAAATCGCGAAGAGTAATCGCAGTACGGCGTCCTACCGGCTGAATTCCCTCATGTGGGAGGTTCGATACAAGGTGACATCCGTCTATACCAATCTGGCGGCCGTGAATTGCGAGCTTACTGCATGGAACGACTACCTTAAGGCTTTGCATTTCCTGAATGAGCATATCCAGATCGGTGTTGAAAGCGGAAAGTATGCGCCGTTGGACAAGCTGAAGGTCCAGTATGAAGTGGAAGCCGCCAAACTCAAAATTGCCGGACTGAATCAGAAAAAGCAGGCACTGACAGCCGCCCTCGCGGCTTTGATTGGAGAAGACCCGGACAAGTCAGAAGCGTTCGAGTTGGAAGGGGTGGATTTGGAGAACGTACCGAAAACACTTCCGGAAATCAGCAGATTGGTGAAAGAGGCTGAGGAGAACCGGAGCGACCTGAAACGGATAAAGGAGTTTCAAAAAGTGACTCACCTGCAGTTGAAAATAGCGAGAGCGGCCCGATTGCCCAAGGTTTCGTTGGACGCCAGGCTAAACGCGGTCCAGGGTGGAAACATTGATTACAATGACCAATTCTGGTCCGCTACAGTAAATGTGTCTATCCCGATTTTTGACATGGGACGTAGGCGCCGTGAGGTAAGAAAGGTCATGCATACCATTAAGGCCGCGGGCCATCAGGTGGATGAGGTCAAGCTGAGAATTCAGAGCCAGGTGATTGATGCCGTTGCGGGGGTAACCAGGGCAGCGCAGGATGTGACAACTTCCCGGGCTTCCCTGTCTTTCGCAAAAGAAGTGGCCCGGTTGGAACAGTTGAAATACGATAACGGACGAGGTGACATTGACGATCTTCTTCGGGCAAAATCAAGGGAAGAATTGGCGGGAACAGCGCTGATCCAGGCTCGGACTGATCATTTTGTTTCAGTTGAAAATCTCAGAAAAACCATTGAAGGAGATATAAAATGAAGCGTTGGATTATTTTGATTGTAGTGGTGGTTCTGTTTGTGATTGGGGGGACTCTTCTGGTAAAACTCCGGAAACATCAGCTGAATTCTATTCGAATTGCGCCGCTCCAGGCGGTTCCGGTGGAAACGGCAACGGTTCGGGTGGGCCAGTACATTCACTGGCAGCCCTACATTGGGCACCTGGAGTCCAACCGCCAGGGAACGGTAAAATCCCGCATAGTTGGCCAAGTGAGCCGAATTCTGAAAAGGGAGGGGGATGCTGTTCGCAAGGGAGATACCATAATAGAGATGGATGGTGTGCCGGGAGATGCAAGGGGCAGCCGGGCGGCCCTGGAAACGGCTTTGAATAATTCGAAGAAAACTGTTGAAGACTTGAAGAAAAATGAACAGAATATGCAGACAATCTACAATAGAGACAAGATGTTGTTTGAAAAGAAGGTAATCTCCCGCCAGGCGCTGGAATTGTCTGAAAACCACTGGAATGAGGCAAAGGTACAGTTACAGAATGTGAAAAGCCAGATGGCAAATATTGAGAGTGAGCTTTCCTTTTTCTCCGTGAAAGCGCCGTTCGATGCCGTTGTCTCAACTGTACCGGTGAATGAAGGCGATGTGGTAATGGTTTCCCAGCCCCTGATGGAGATAGAGGACTCGACTCCCTGTAAAATCAAGTCAACCGTTTCTATCGATGACCTCACCGCGATGAAGAGGGGAGAGCGAGCACAGATTTTATACGACGGAAAGAAGATTGACGCCGAAATTTCCCGTGTGTATCCCTCTGCCAGTGAAACTGGAGTGGGGACTGTGGAAGTGGATTTGCCCGAACCGCCTTTCGGACTGCCACTGGGTTCCACTGTTTCCGTGAATTTGCCGATTCAACGAATTGAATCTGCGATTCTTCTCCCCATGGGCTCTGTGTTGAAAAGCGTGAATAAGGCCTCGGTTTTCAACATCGTAAACGGAAAAGCAAAAGTGGTTCCGGTAACCATCATGGGCGAGTCTGAGGACGGATTTGCAATTTCCGGCCGGCTTAGTGAAGGGGATACTGTGGTTGTGGGTAGTGATTCCCTCCTGATGCGCCTTGCCGACGGCACCAAAGTGAAACCGGTGGAGGGTATCAAATGAAGCTGGAGAAAAGAGGATTTGTGGATTTTGTTTTCAAGAATCCACATCTGGTTATTGTGCTGTCTCTGCTGGCGCTGGTGATGGGAGTTTATGCCAGTTATGCCATCAAGACAGACCTGTTTCCCGATGTGGAGCGGCCCACCGTCACCGTGCTGGTGATGGAACCGGGGGCTTCATCAAAGGACATGGCGGAGTATGTGGCAAGGCCCATCGAACGACAGTGTAATGCATTGTCCGATATCCGGAAAGTGTCCTCTACCAGTAAAGACGAAATCGCCTTTGTGACGGTAGAATTTGAGTACAGGAAAGACCTTCAGGCGGCGGTGACGGATGTGATGACCGCTTTGCAGAAGGTGCAGTCTCAGTTGCCGAAAGATATCCTGCCGCCGCAGGTGTTCAAAGTGGGGGACTTCAGCAAGCCTGTGATGACGTTGGCGGTTCAACCGGCAAAGAATAGTCAGTATGATCTGGCCATGACCCGGCAAATGGCGGACAACGATATTAAAGATGCGTTGCTGGCGATTCCGGAGGTGTCTGATGCTGAGGTATTTGGCGGGCATGTCCGGGAATTATCGGTTCAGATTGATCCTGTCAAACTGGCAAATAAGCACATGCCGTTTTCCGCCATCATTCATGCCATTCAGGCCAACAACCTGGATATTCCCGAAGGCTTCCTGCTGAATTCCCGTTCACAGGTTATTCTAAAGACCAAGGGGGAGCTGACTCATATGCAGCAGCTTGAAGACCTGCCTATTTCCTACAAAGGCCGGGTCATTCATCTCAGGGATGTGGGAACTGTAAAAAACACCATTGCTGATCAATTGTCCGCCTTCCATTTTGATGGGAAGCCCGCCATTGCCATAAACATTGTCCGCCATGAAGACGGAAATACCGTGGATACTATTGAGGCTGTACAACGAGCGCTTCCTGCCCTTGAAAAGCGCTTTTCTCAGGTCAAAATAAGCATAGCGGATTCTCAGGAACGGATCATCAATCTGTCGGTGGATAATCTGAAAGAGTCACTGAAGGAAGCCATCATTTTCACCATATTAATAATTTTTCTAATGATTGCAGACTTGCGATCGGCAGCAATTACCGGCATTTCAATCCCTTTTACTTACTTTCTGACCTTTGCCGTCATGTGGCTCACCGGCATTCAGTTTAACATGGTGACATTGACTGCTGTGATTCTGGCAGTGGGAATGCTTGTGGATGACGCCATAGTTGTTGTGGAGAATATTGAACGACACTATAACGAAGATGGCGGTGATTTGAAAGAAGTCTCCCGGGTTGCCACTAAAGAAATTATGCTGGCTGTCTTTTCCGGCACATTTTCAACCGTTGTCGTGCTTATTCCCATCATGGTTCTCGGCGGTTTTGTGCAGAAGGTACTTCGCCCGCTGACGGTGACCTTGAGTATTGCACTGGTTGCATCCTACGCGGTTTCCATTACCATCATCCCGTTGATTGCACCGTGGATCATCAAAAATACCGATAAGGATGAATATCTGATCATCAAGATTCTAAACCGGATTGCCAAGGTATTTCAGGTGCAGTTTGTGGACCGCCTGCGGGATTTCTTCATCACTACTTTTGATTTTGTAAATCAGTACAGGTGGATTTTCATCATCCTCATAGTTATTCTTTTGCCAATTTCCATGCGACAGATGAAATTGGTGGGACGGGACCTGATGCCGCCGATGGATACCGGTATTATGAAAATGCGAATTGAGACAGAATCCGATTATTCCATCGAAAAAACCGAAGCTTTGTTGAACCGGATTGAAAAACGGATTCATAAGGAAAAGGGACTGCTTTCACAGTTGAGTTACATTGGTTCCGAACCGGGGCTGATTACCTACGGAAAGGGCCGGACACCCCAGCAGATCGATATAACAGTGAACCTGGTGGATCGGTTTCAGCGCCACAAAGGTATATGGGAAATTGAGGATGAACTGCGCAAGGACATTCGCAATATGCCGGGTGTCAAGTATGCCGATGTGTATGATTTCGGTGCCACCCCATTGTCCAGTATCGCATCCACAGTGGACGTGGAAGTGGCGGGGAATAACTACGGCGAGCTGGACGCCGCCGGGCAGCGGATTGCCGATGAACTGATCAAGCGCCCCGGATTCAAATCGGTGAGCCGGACCTGGAAAAAGGACCGGGAAGAATACCACTTGTTCTTTGATCGTCAGAAATGCGCCCGGTTTGGCTTGACCCCTATGGACGTCAGTTACCAGTTGGCTACTGCCATCAAGGGCGTGCCCATCAGCGTGTTTCGAATATTCAACCAGGATGGGATCAGAATTCGATTCCGGTACACGGGGAAGCAGCGAGACAGGATAAATAAGGTGATGACCACCAATATCCTTACGCCGAAAGGTCTCTACATCCCTCTGAACGAACTGGCCAAGGTGCAGAAGGTCTATGTGCCAACTGTGATTACCCGGGACAAGCTGAACTACACCACCAATGTCCATGGCTATCGTGCAAAAGCGCCCGTGACCTTCCTCAATGATCAGCGAAACATTGCGGTGGATAAGGCCGGAGTGCCATCTACGCTCCAGGTATCGGAAGAAGGAGAAATGACCCAGATGACAGAGTCCTTCCACAGACTGGGTTCGGCCCTGATTCTGGCAGTTCTCTTCCTCTACCTGACTTTTGTGGTAACTTTCAAATCATTCAGTGACCCAATAGTTATTATGCTGGCCATTCCATTCGCCTTCATTGGCGCGGTGTGGGGACTGATGATTGCCGGGAAACACGGCTGTATGCCAGCCTTCATGGGCTTTATCCTCCTTGTGGGTGTGGTGGTGAAAAACTCCATCCTGCTCATTGATTTTATCCGTACCTACCGGGACGAGGGGCATCCTGTGATGGAAGCGGTAAAAATGGCAATACATGTCCGAACAAGGCCCATCCTGATGACAGCCGTGACCACCATTGTGGGTATGATTCCCATTGCACTGGAATGGTCTGTGGGGCTGGAACGCCTTTCACCACTTTCTATTGTGGCCATCGGTGGTCTTACCGTCGGTTCTTTTCTGACCCTGGTCTTTATCCCGACCTTCTATATGATCAAAGAAAGCATCTTGTTAAAATTTCGTCGGGGAAAAACGGAAGAAGCGCCGACGTTGGCCGAGTAGAGGCGAAAAAACAACTATATTGAGCAAAAATGGGGACATTTTGTCCCCCTTTCTTTGTGAGGGCGAGAGACCTTTCACCGCAGTAGGTGCATAGGAGAACGTGGAGCAAAAAGATTGAATTAGCAAGGAGAATTTAACATGTTCAATTATATGAAAAGCAGCCCAACAGTCACTCAGGAAGTTCCGTCTCCCTTCTCTTCCGTTTAAGAACATAGAAGACAGAACACTTCTATTCTTGTTCCTTCTTCTGATGGGGATGGGCGTTGCGGTAGATTTTCAACAATCTGTCGTGGGTGATGTGGGTGTACCGTTCTGTTGTTGCAAGGGAGGAATGACCCAGCAATTCCTGGATTGCCCTCAAATCCGCGCCGTTGTCGAGCAGATGGGTGGCGAAGGTGTGACGAAGTGCGTGGGGAGACAGTCCGTGGCGGTCGGCGGCGAGGTAGAGGAATCGGTCCACAATTCCCCGAATCCCCCTTGCAGAGATTCCGACACCGTCCTTGTTGACAAAGAGGTGTTCTTCCGCGAGATGTCCCTTTTCGATGAGGAAATCCCGTCTTTTGGCTATGTACTTGCGAAGCCATCTCCCGGCAGGAGAACCAAAGGGGACAATCCGTTCCTTTTTTCCTTTTCCAAGGACCCGGACAATCTGGTTGTCTAAATCCAGTTGTTTCATTTTGATAGAAACAAGTTCGGAAATCCGCATCCCGGTGGCATAAAACAGTTCCATCACAACACGATTGCGAAGTCCGAGCATGGTGTTCGTGTCAATTATTTCAAAAAGCTTGTCCATTTCAATCAGTGTGAGAAATTTGGGTAGCGGTTTGTCCAGTTTTGGTGAAGAAACGAGGGCGGCCGGGTTTTTTTCTACCAGGTGGTTTCGTTTTAGAAAGCGAAAAAACGACTTCAACGCGGCCAGTTTTCGGGCAACACTGGTTTTTTTCAGATGCCGGCGTTTGAGCTCTCCGAGAAACATTCGGATTTCCGCACGGCCCAGGCTCGATATGTCCAATTCAAATGTCTCAAGAAACTCAAAGAACTGGTCTAAGTCTATTCGATAATTTCGGATTGTATGGGGAGAGTAGTTTTTGTGTTCTTTCAAGTACTGAAGGAAGGTTTCCACTTGCTCATTCATGGGCAACCTCCCGACAAAGGGGTAAATCTCCACTCAACTGGACATGTCCGGACGGCAAGTCCAGTTTTATGCGAAATCCCCGGTAGTGGACGCAGGATTTCAGTGCTTTCTGAAATAGATCAGCAAAAGCGGGATCCATGGACCGGTTTGGCACAAAACAAGGGCAGTTTCGCAAGCCGAGAATCAGAACCATGGCGTCTTTTCCGTTTTTCTTCAATTGAATCAGTTCTTCCAGGTGGCGGCGCCCCCGGGTAGTGGGCGCGTCGGGAAATCTGCACTGGGAATCCTGTACCAGGTTTGTTCCTTTTAATTCGACAAAAAGATGATTGTCCACAAGGAAATCCAGCCGGCTGTTTCCCACCTTTACTTCGGGCTTGACCGTTTCAGGTGCAAAACCAAGTACTCCTTTTCGGATTGCCGCACGGGCAATGTGGGTGTGGATGGCAGTGTTGATCAGCACCCATTCATCCATCTCACAGGCAATCAGCCGATAATCAGTTTTCAGGTGGAGCGGATTCTTTGCTACCAGGATACGCCGGCCGGTTGTCAGAATCTCTTTCAGACGTCCAGTGTCCGAGATGTGGCATGTGACGGTTTGTTTATTTACCAGAATTTCTCCCACGAAACGATTGGGACGAGAAAGAAATACAGCAAAAGCCAGTTCCCCAAGTTGGTTGAGATCAAATAATTCCGGTGAAATACTCATGTTTTCATTATGAGGCAGAGAGCGCTTCTTTTCAAGAAATAACAACGGAACGGATTGAGACCGTGTGTCTACTTACGAAAAGAAAGTCAAGCCGTGAACAATATGAGTTTTAAAATGAACACAGTAAAACAGAAATAGTTGAAGTGAAGAAGTTAGTGTCAGTGGTCAGGGATTCATGTGGAAATAGGGGGTTTTCGTACACTTATGATATTTTGCCGGCAAACTACGACTTATCGCAAAATTGTGGATGAAGGTTGGTGGAGGCGGGGGGAATTGAACCCCCGTCCGAACAGTTTCAACTTCAAGCGTCTACATGCTTAGACCTGCCGTTTAAGTTTCGCTTCCGTAAGCCCGGCAGGCCAGGGCTTTCCGGTCGCTACCACTCATATGTTTAAGTTCTGCGGTGAGTGAAAGCCGCCGAACCGAGCCCACTATACGTCGGATAGCCAGAGCCTGTGAGCATCAGCCCCGGTATCCGGCTGCGTCAGTTACGCAGCGAGTGCAACTGGATTTGCAGTTACATTTGTTTTGGTCTTGATTAACGAGGAAAACCAACCTCGGCATGCAACCTGAGTCTCAACTCTGCCCGTCGAACCCTTTCGCCCCCATAACTTTACCTGTGGGAATGCGCCATTATTCAGTACATTTCCCACCATGTGGTATTTTCAAAGACTGGAAACCCATCCGGAAATTCTATTCCAGGGCGCCTGTTCGCACTTTTCAATATAGGCTGGAAAATGCTGAGGTCAAGAAAAACTGGTGCCGGTGCTCGGGGTCGAACCGAGACGGGCGTAAAGCCCACAGGATTTTGAGTCCAGCGCGTCTGCCAATTCCGCCACACCGGCAATCCCTTGAACAGTATAAAGAAAATGCGACCATTGTAAAGTTAATTTTGAGAAGATCTGACACAAATGCGAAAATATGGGGGAGAAAATGCATTGTGGAAATGTGATGCATGTTTTGTTTTGAGTTGATTTTCCACTTGTGTTAAAATGCAGGCAGCATTTAGTATGGAGTGAGAGGAAATGGCACTTAAGGGACAATTGGGAAACATCGGTATGAGCGATATAGCGAATCTTCTGCATCTGAACAGGAAAACAGGAATGTTGAAGGTAAAGAAGGGTAGTTTTTCCGCAATGCTTTTTTTCAATGAAGGTGAGGTCGTGAATGCGGAATCAAATGAAAATACCGGTGAGATTGCGGCATTTGAAATTTTCCAGCAAGGTGAAGGGGATTTTGAATTTATTGCCACACCTCCCCACAAGAAGATACTAATCAAACAAACGCTTCACGATCTGGTTCTGGAATCTGCAAGACAGAAAGACACAATTAAGAATCTCAGAAGAGCGGTTCCCAAGAACTATATGATTTTTTCGGCGACCATTGATACAAGAATGGAGACAATGGAAGACTCATTCGATGAGTATACCGCCCGTCTGCTTACTCTCTTGGACGGAACCCGGGATGTGGATGATCTGGTCGATGCCAGTGGTTTTTCAGAATTCAAAGTACTGACAATTCTTACCGATTTGATTGACAAGCGCTTTGTACAACCCCTGAACATTATCCACCTGCTTCGGTATGATCAATTGACCGGTTTTTTGAAGACGGATGATGTGGCCTACGTGGATCGTACCCTTTACGAGGAGTGGAAGGCAGAATTAATTGCCGAGAAGAAGCTGAAATATGTTCAGGTTCGGACGCAACAAGGCAGGATAGGAGTGTTGTCCCTGGGGAGCAAAAAAGAACTGGGTGACCGGATTCTATTTACGGAGGCGGCTGCTCAGAAGCTCCGGGTGAAAAAGGGAGACCAGTTAATTTGCAAGCCCATTTCCGGGACACCTGAAAAAGTAAAAGATGAAGGCCTTCTGGACGATTTTTTCGAATAAATCTTGAGCGTAGGAGGAAGTTATGGAAATGAATCCGGGCAATGGACTATTAATTAACGCACTTATCAGCTTCTTCGTCTTTTTCATCAGTTGTGTCGTGGGCGTAAAGGTTATTCGCGAGAAAGCGAAGGGTAGGGCTCGTACCCCAGGAATATCCTTTGCGATGATCTGGTTCATGTTTGGCGGTGTATATGGCTCCGTTGCCGCTCGCACCCTGGCCGCTTATTTTGAGGCATATCGTCTTGATCAGCTTTTATTTTACGTTGATAATTTCTTCGGAGTTATGGTGGCACCTGCCATTATGTTTTTCGTTTTGTACTTTTATATAAAGAATAAGAATGTTGTAAATATTCTTATTCTGTTCTTCTTTGTGGTTTGCATTGTATGGTGGATTTTTGACGTCAGGGCAGGAGCACAACGCATTGAAGTCAGTTACTGGCTTTCTGAGTGGCAAATGGCCAGCGAGAAGGTGGCGAATTTTGCCAAATATGTGTTGTACTTCCCCACGGTAGTTGCTATTTTGTCTTTGAATTTTATGGCGGGTCGAGGGAAGAGCCGTGCTACCCGGTACAAGGTGTTCCTTTCTTCGATATCGATTACCGGCGCAACTTTTCTGATGATGGCGGATCTTCTGGGAACTTCGCCGTTCGTCGGATTTGCGGTAAGGGTTGGGATAATGATCTTCTGTATCTTTGGCTATTTGAGCTATTTCCCTACTCGGGGAATCGAGAGTTGGATCCGGAAGGGCGCATAAAAACAACAGTCTCCCCCCGACGCATTACTGTTGCGGGGCGCACTGTTGTGGAGGGGACATGAATCACGATGAAAACGCCCACGACGTTGCCCCTGGGGGTGATGGTTTGGTAAATGGAAAAACAGAGTTCAGCCATGGATCGGATGAAATCAGTGATGAGTTCATCCTGGAAGCGGATCTTTCCGGAAAGACCCGGATTGTATCTTCCGATATTGCTGAAGTAGAAGCAGAGAACGAGAAGGATGAACTGAAAGTTGATATGGTCCAGACAGTGACCCAACTGGAAGAACTGAACCGTCTGTTGGGAGAACTGAATTTTCATGAATTGATACTGCAGTTCGGAAAGGTGCAGGGCGATCTGGAACTAATCCGCTATGAGTTGGACTTGGTAAAAAAAGAGGGTTTGCAAGTACAGGAAAGCCTTTCTCAGTCAGACTATCTGGAAAACCTCGACAAAGTCAAACCGATGGAACTTATCGGAGAATTGCGTGAAAGAATTTATGCTTTGGCCGACTGTGTCAGGCAATTGATTTCTCAACAGGAAATTCTCAGCAGCTACGCAACCAGCAGCCGGGGTTGGTTGCTTGAGAGATCAGGCGAAGTACTGCATGCGTTGGGACGGGTGAGGGAAGCTCAGAAGAGCAGGATGGAAATGGTGGCCTCCTTGACCCGAATGCTTGATTCGGACGCACCCAATGAAAAACTGGCGTCTGCAGCGTTGGAATTCGCTGTCTTAATGCGGGAACTGGACGGTGAAGAGGGATTGAAACAGCTCGATTCAGTAATTGTGGAAATGGGTGGTTTCCGAGATGAGGTGGAACAGGCAGAAACCATGGTCCTTGGTGATCCCATTGAGTTGGACAAACTCAAAGACAATCTTGGATTGCTTGAAGAAGTCCCCAATATGGCAGGTGAGCTTCTTTCTTTTCTGACAATGGTTGTGAGCACGCTTGACAAAATCGCATCCGGTTGGAACGGGGTTCAATCCACTGAGAATACCAACCAAGAGGAAATGCCACTAACTGAGTCTGATGAGTGACGCAAAGTGTTCAGAATGCGGTGGAAGTGGCTGGCAGGTAGTGGTGCAGGGAGATTACTCCTTTGTGCGGCCGTGCAGTTGCACGGTTTCCCTGCGTGAAAACCGTGCCGAAAGTGGCCTTCCGGATCGGTACTATCTGTGCACGTTCGAGAACTTTCAGGTTAACCCCGGCGGTGGAAAGAAAAATCCCACTTTGATGGCAGCCCGAACAGTAGTTCGGGATTTTGCGGGAAAGTTTCCAGCGCTGAATACGGGCCTGCTGATATCCGGACCCGCAGGCACCGGGAAAACACATCTTGCTGCGGCCGCTCTGAATACCTTGATAAACCGGAATGAGCATGGCATACTGTTTCGGGATTTCCGGGAGCTTCTCCAGGATATTCGTTCCAGTTACAGTTCTGATTCGAAGGTTAACGAGTTTGGAATTTTGGCACCAGTTCTTAACGCAAGCCTTCTGATCATTGATGATCTGGGTGCGGAACGTCCAACGGAGTGGGCAGACAGTCAGTTTTCCTACATCCTGAATTATCGGTATAACCGTCTTCTTCCGGTGATTATCACGACAAATTATCTGGATGGTGGGGGAAGGATGGAAGAGGAATCCCTAAGTGAACGGGTGGGTGCTCGAATGCGGTCCAGGCTGTTTGAGATGTGCCGAGAAGTACGAATTGAGGCTGAGGATTATAGAAAAATTAACATTGGTCAGTGAGGAAGTCAGAATGAGAATGTCCAGGTATTTGTTGAACACATTGAAAGAAGTTCCAAGAGAAGCAGAAACATTAAGTCACCAGTTGATGTTACGTTCATGTATGATTAAAAAGATTGCAGCCGGAATTTATACCTATATGCCAATTGGCTACAGAGTTATTCGTAAAATTGAGGCCATCATCCGTGAAGAACTGAATCGGGAGAATTGTATCGAGTTACTGATGCCCGCAGTGCAGCCGGCTGAACTCTGGAAAGAAAGTATGCGCTGGGATTTCTATGGAAAGGAATTGCTGCGGTTCAAGGATCGCAAAGGCGCTGATTTCTGTATGGGACCCACACATGAAGAAATTATAACGGATGTGGTCCGTCGGGAGTTGAAATCTTACCGGCAATTGCCGTTGAATCTATACCAGATTCAGACAAAATTCAGGGATGAAATCCGACCCCGGTACGGGCTGATGAGAGGGCGCGAATTTATTATGAAAGATGCCTATTCATTCGACGTGGATGACAATGCCAGTGAAAAATCTTATTGGTCTATGTACCATGCCTATGCAAGAATCTTTCATCGTTGCGGTTTGAAGTTCCGTGCGGTGGAAGCGGACTCAGGAGCCATTGGCGGAAGTTTTACCCATGAATTTCACGTTCTGGCAGATACCGGAGAAGACACTGTGTTGAGTTGCAGTCATTGTGAATACACAGCCAATATCGAAAAGGCCGAATGTCGTCAGCCGGATCCCATTGAACATGGAACCCTGGAGAAAATGGAAAAAAAGGAAACACCAGGAAAAAAGAGTGTGGAAGAAGTAGCAGAATTTCTCTCAGTGAAACCTGAAAAACTAATCAAGACGATGATTTTCAGCACACAGGACGGGACTTCGGTTGCCGTTCTGGTTCGGGGAGATCACGAAGTGAATGAAGTCAAAGTGAGGAATTTTCTGGGACTGAATGCAATGGAGCTGGCGGATGAAGATCTGATCCAGGCTTCCACGGGCGGTCCGTCGGGCTACTCGGGACCGGTCGGGCTCAATATTCGAATACTTGCAGATGCGGCTATAAAGGAAATGGAAAATGCAGTGACAGGTGCAAATGAAAAAGATATGCACTGGGTGAACGTAAATCCGGGAAGGGATTTTGTTGTTGGCGAATACGGTGATTTCAGGTTGGCAGAAAAGGGAGAGAGATGTCCCCGGTGCGAAGAGGGAGAGTATGAACAATTCAAGGGAATTGAAGTCGGCCAGGTTTTCAGACTTGGAGAAAAATATTCTAAGTCCATGAATTGCTCTTTCCTGGACGAAAATGGGAAGGAAAAGCTTGCTGTTATGGGTTGTTATGGTATCGGAGTCGGACGTACCGCGGCGGCAGCGATTGAACAGAACAATGATGAAAATGGAATTGTGTGGCCAGTGAACATTGCTCCCTTTGATGTAATGCTCTTGAACTTGGACATTCAGGATGACTCAGTGAACCAAGCAGCAGAGAGGCTCTATGATGATTTGAGGAGTAAAGGCCTGGAAGTCCTGTATGATGAACGGGATGTGCGCGCGGGCTTCAAATTCAAGGACGCAGATCTGATTGGATTACCAATTCAGGTTATAGTTGGGAAGAGAGGCTTGAATGAAGGCCTCGCGGAAGTAAAGGTGCGCCGGACAGGGGAGCGCGTGAAGGAATCGCCTATAGATGTACCAGCCAAAATTGAGGCGTTGCTGAAAAGCTTGAAGGAACAGGAAGAGCAACGTAGGTAATGCGATACGAATATGCAGTCAATGTGTTTGTGTTCAATTCGGACTATACGTCCCTGCTCTTTATCAGGCGGGACAAGCCCCCTTTTGCAGGGCAATTCCTTCCACCGGGTGGTCATGTTGAGTTGGGAGAGAATCCTCTGGAAGCGGCCGTGCGCGAGGTTCGAGAAGAAACCGGTCTTGAGATTGAAGTTATGGATTTCAGACCCGGATCTCCTATCGTGCTGGACAGTCGCACTATTCGAATGCCGGAGCCGATCCGTGTACAGATGGAGTATATTGATCGGCATCATAAACACGTTGACTTTATATTGATGGGTGAAGTTACCGGTGGCTCGGATCGGATCCCGGATACCTTCAAAGAGCAGGTAAAATGGGTTTCAGTGAATGAGTTGAAAGATATGGAAATGCCCAGGAATGTTAAAGAACTGGCTTTTTTTCTGTTTCGATATAAACAGGAGGACTGATGTTTAAAGGAACAACGATTTTGTGTGTAAGAGGTGGGAAAGAAATCATACTGATTGGTGATGGGCAGGTAACTCTGGGAAACACCGTCATGAAACATCGGGCTTCCAAGATAAGGCGAATCTTCAATAATCGCGTGATTGTTGGTTTTGCCGGTTCGACGGCTGACGCGTTTACGCTCTTTACCCGCCTGGAAGGTAAATTGGAACAATACTCCGGAAATTTGGAACGGGCTGTTGTGGAGATGGCAAAGGACTGGCGAACGGACAAATATCTGAGGCGTCTGGAAGCTATGATGATTACAGCGGATAAAGACAGGGTTTTCCTTGTTTCAGGTGCTGGTGATGTCATTGAACCCGATGAGCCGGTGCTGGCAATTGGCTCGGGAGGGCCGTATGCTTTTGCGGCAGCGAAAGCCCTGGTGGAAAATACGAAATTGAATCCCGCAGAAGTGGCTGAAAAGGCAATGGTAATTGCTTCTGGAATCTGTATTTACACCAACGATCAATTTACATTGGAAAAAATTTAGAAAAGCTGTATCATTTTAATAGGTCAACAAAAGGTAAAGAGGGAAGGCATGAGCGATGTATTTTTCAGCCAGGAACAATTTAAAAAGCTGCTGGAAGTCATCGAAGATGAGCCCACGCCCGAAAATCTTGCCCGACTTGCCCGGGAATACAACTACCGCTCATACTATGACCGTGCCATTGAAAGCGCACGACGCTCCTTAGAAAAGGATAGACTGAACTGGACAGGCTGGTATGAATTGATTCTGGCTTCCGGGTTCAAAAATGATGGAGAACTGGAAAGTATCAAGGCAGAGTTGGATGAGTTATTTGAATCTGCCAATGGGGCTGGAAATTTAGAAACCGGTCTGCTCCGGAATCTGGCACTGATAAACTATTTTCTTGAAAAGGATGCCCTTGCACTGAACCTGGTTGAGCAAGCCATTAAAGAAAATGGAGAAGACGATGCCTGCCAGGAAGTAAAGGGATACATCTATCACGCTATGGGAAAGACGACAGAAGCACTTCAGAGTTTCGAGGAATCAGTTAGACTGAACCCCCGGAATTGTCGATCTATGCGCATGGTTGGAAAATGCTACCTTGATCTTGACGAAGGAGGCAAAGGCGTAGCCAAAATTTCGGAGTCCCTGAAAATTGAACCCTGCTTTGTGGCTGCCTGGCATCTCCTCGGTGAATACCATTTGGATAACAACAATATCCTTGGGGGAATTCAGAGTTTCGCACGGGCGCGTTCCATCAATCCCAGAGATTGGGGGGCCTACTTTCTGATGGCTGAGTTTTTCATGAGGAGAGGGGATTATGACATCGCGATTGCAGAAATCAAAAAACTGTTTTTCTTTGAGGATGATAAGGAAATACGCGCTGAAGCCCTGAATCTTATCGGGTACGCACATTATTTGCAGGGAAATTTGGACGATGCAGGCTATTATTTCAATACAGCAATTGTCTTCAACCCCTCTTATGCGCTGGGATACTTTAACCTGGGTGAATTAGAACGAAGTCGGGGCAGACTGGAGAAAGCTGTACATTTTTACCAGGAAACACTAAAGCGTGACCCTCATCATATTCCTTCCATCACACAGACTGGATTTGCTCTTTTAAACCTGAAGAAGATGGATGAGGCTGAAGAAATGTTTCAGATAGCGATTGAATTGGATCCGGAGGAATCTTCCGCCTACCTTGGTTTGTCGGAGTGCAGTCGTTCAAAGCGAAAATACCAGGAGCAGCTGGCCTATGTGAAAATGGCCCAGAGCATTGTACCCGACAACTCACAAATATTGAACTATGTGGGTATTGCATACCAATGCAATCAGAATTTTGAACGTGCGGAGCAGGCTTACCTGGCTTCACTGAAACTGGACCCCCATAATCGAAAGACAGCTAATAATCTGGCTTACCTTTACGAAAAGAAATACAACCGCGCAAAATCTGAAAAAGAAAAGAAGAAATTGAAATCCAAAGCTATTGCCGCCTGGGAAGTACGACTCCTTGCTTGCAGAAGTGGCGGAACTTCCATCAGGGGTGCCCAGAACCATCTTAGAAATTTTGGTATCAGCAACAAGGAAATTGACAACCTTCTGCGCCTCGGTGATGTGACTGAACTCCCAATGATCCAAAAGTTGCAGGACATGACCTTTGACCTTGACTGATCCAAGCTTCTGTCCCATCAGGAAATATTGCCAATGTTGTTGAAATCGGCGTTCATATCCATTCTTGTTGCTTATGTTATAGGATCCCTGCCCTGGGCGGTGTGGGTGGGCTATGCTTTTTCAGGTAAAGACATTAGAAATAGCGGCAGCGGAAATGCGGGAGCTACCAATACATACCGCTTGATTGGAATCGGACCGGCGATAATTGTATTCTTGCTGGATGCGGGAAAAGGTGCGCTGGTGGCGTGGCTATGCTGGACATGGAACCTTTCTGCTACCTGGATGATTGTGGCGGGGTTCTTCGTTATGGTTGGCCATATTTATCCTTTGCTGGGAGGTTTTTCAGGAGGGAAAGGCATCAGCACTGCAGCGGGTGTGCTCTCGCTTGTTGACCCACTGGCTTTCTTTGTGGCGCTGGGTTTGTTTGTTTTTATTCTGTGGCGGTTTCGAGTGGTTTCTGTGGCTTCCATCACTGCCGGAGGTGTGGCTTTCCTGACAGCTATGGCTCAAATGATATTTCTCGGTGATCCATGGATGCCGGTTGCGGTTACAGGACTTTTTCTGGTCATGATTCTCTTCACACATCGTGACAACATCCGACGCCTGAAGTCAGGCACGGAATCAAGGTTGAGTAAAAGGGAAGGTTGAGTGCCGGATGAGATTTGTCGGAGACTGAGAAGAAATGAGGGAGCAGGCAGGAAATGGCTGGTTTTCTTTTCTATCGCCCGGTACGCGTCCACTTCGGCTCCTATGTTACAATAAAGATGAAGTAAGCGTGGAGGGAACGTAATGGCAAATGAAAAAAGAATGGAAATAATGATTGATGACAAAGTTGCTGAGGGTAACTACGTAAACAGTGGAAATATCATGTACAACCAGGCTGAATTCATAATCGACTTCACACGTATGGTACCGCCTCCTGGCAAGGCGAGAGTAATGAGCCGTATTATCATGACCCCGATGCAGGCAAAAAATTTCCTCAATGCAGTTCAGACGAATATTGAGAATTACGAAAAACAGTTTGGCGGGATCCCATCCTCAAAGAACCAGGAAAAGAAGGTTGGGTTTAACCAGTAAATGAAGTGGTTGGATGAAAATGTCATTGACATCATTCTTGCCTCTGCGTCACCGCGCCGAAAGGAAATACTCTCACTGCTTTTCAATAACTTTCGTGTGATTCCTTCTTCAGTTGAAGAGGATGGGTTCGAGCTCAGACCGGCGGAACTTACGGTGGAACTGGCCTCAAGGAAAGCTTTGCAGATATTCGAAAAGAATCCGGCTTCACTGGTCATCGGTGCAGATACAGTGGTTGTCTGTGATAAGACAATCCTCGGAAAGCCTGAGTCCCATAAGCAGGCTGTAAACATGTTGCAGTTACTTTCCGGTCGTAAGCATGCCGTTATTACAGGAGTAGCATGTTTAAGTTCTCTATTCGAATTTTCTTTTTATGAGAGTACGCAAGTTGTTTTCAGGGACTTGAGTGCCGAGGAAATCGACTGGTACGTTAACACAAAGGAACCATTTGACAAGGCAGGGGCGTACGCAATCCAAGGAAGAGCCTCAATATTTATCGAAGAAATTATCGGGGACTATCTCAATGTAGTCGGATTTCCACTGTCCAGTTTTTATAACCGGCTGAAAGCGATGTGGACCGACTGCAGAAAAACTTAATGTTTTAAATATTTCTGAGCTGTTTTCCCGGTTTAAAACGGATGGCCTTGCCAGCCTTAATTTTGATTACATCACCGGTTTTTGGGTTTCTCCCCACGCCGAGTTTCTTAGGCCGGATCTCGAAAATGCCGAAGCCCCTGAACTCCACCCGTTCTTCATTTACAACCGCGTTTTTGACGGAATGAATGATAAGGTCAACAGCCTGCTGGGCTTCCGGCTTGGAAACACCTACATTCTCATAAACCCGCTTTACGATATCGTTTTTAATCATAATGCCCTCCCAGAAAGTTTTGCTTGATATAAATATACGTGTTTTTGTCAGTAAATACAAGTAAAAAATCAAGAAATTTCGCCGGAAAAATTCACAAGCATTTTCTTGACGAGTTCTTCGCTCTTAATTTCCGGGAATTTTGAAAAAAGATAATAGAGTTTTGTGATGACAGCTTCAAATGTCATGTCTTTACAACCAATGGCTCCGGCTTGTTTTGCCTTCTGGCCGCACTCATACAAATCAAGATCTACGCTACCTTCAAGAGCCTGGGATACAATGAAAACAGGCACATCAACTTCTGTAAGGGTAGAAATTGACGGGATGATGGAATGAGTTAAGATGGGCACATTTCCAGCGGCGTAAGCTTCAACAACAACCGCCCGCACCCCCGATTGAAGCATGCAGGGGATCAAGGCTGAGGCATCAAGACCGGGGTAAAGTTTGATCATGCCGATTCTGGAGTGCCCCAATTCATGAAAGGTTGTTTTCTCGAGAGAGAAATCTGCGAGAAGTCTCCTGTTCAAGTGGATCTCCACGCCCACTGAACCCAGAACCGGGTAATTGGGAGATCGGAAAGCCTCAAACTGGCCAATACTCACTTTCCGTGTCCGATTTCCCCTGAAAAGGGTGGAATTGAAGCATATGCACACTTCCGGTATTGACATAGTGGCAAATTCCACCGAATTTACCAGGTTAAGCCTGGCATCAGTTCGAATATGACGAAGGGGTTTTTGTGAACCTGTAAAAATGATGGGCTTGGTATTGTTCTCCACCATGAAAGACAGGGCGGAAGCATGATAGGCCATTGTGTCCGTTCCGTGGATAATCACAAACCCGTCGAAATGATCATAGTTCTTGCGAATGGTTGAAAGAACAGTATTCATGTCCGGAATGTCGAGATTGGCGCTGTCAATATTACATGCGAATGCACTTTCCAGGTCAGCAAGTTCACAAAGTTCCGGAACGAATTTCAGTACACTTTCGTGTATATGGGCCGGTTTAAGATGGTTGTCAGGTTTGCCTTCCACCATGCCCAGGGTTCCCCCGGTGTGAATAAGGAGGACTTTCTTCTTTTTCAAAGCGTTCTCCTTACAGGATGTATTTCCCCGCATCTTCTTTGGTCAGAATATCGCCCATTGCGTCCGTTACATAGGCGCGATCTATCACAACTGTTGTTCCGCTTAGCTCGGGGCCCTTGAAAAGAATATCTTCCAGAATTTTTTCCATTATTGTGTGCAGGCGTCTTGCACCGATGTTCTCTACGGTTTCATTGGCACGATGTGCCTGTTCAGCAATTGCCTGAATTGAGTCATCGGCAAAGGTGAGGCTGACATTTTCCGTTTCCATCATGGCAATATATTGCCGGGTAAGTGAGTTTCGGGGCTGAGTCAGAATTTTTGAAAGGTCTTCTTCTGTGAGAGAATTCAGCTCCACCCGAATGGGAAATCGTCCCTGTAACTCGGGAATCAGGTCAGAAGGTCGACTGATGTGGAATGCACCTGCAGCAATAAAGAGGATATGGTCTGTACGAATTACACCCTGTTTTGTGGAAACCGTTGAGCCCTCGATGATGGGCAGAAGATCCCGCTGAACCCCTTCGCGGCTTACGTCCGGGCCTTTTCCGCCGTCTGATCCGGCAATCTTGTCCAGTTCGTCCAGGAAAATAATGCCGGAGTTTGCCGCAAGATCCAGGGCCTCTTCTTTGATTTTGTCCATGTCCAGCAAATTTTCAGCTTCTGCCTGGGAAAACAATTCCAACGCCTCTGCGACCGTGAGTTCCCTCGTTTTTGACTGAGGTGGGGCCATCATGTCCGAAAGGCTGTCTTTCAGGGAAGAAGCAAAATCTTCCATATTGGATGGGTCTGTCATGACGTCCAGAAGAAAGGGCATCTTGGGTTGGGGTGCAATTTCGATGATGATTTTGCGATCTCCCATCCCTCCGGCGAGGATTTCTTTTCGGGCGTCTTCACGGCGGGCGGTGATGCGGGCAAGGTGTTCATTATCGGCATCATCTGCG
Source organism: uncultured Holophagae bacterium (assembly GCA_964599895.1). GTDB lineage: Bacteria > Acidobacteriota > Holophagae > Thermotomaculales > Thermotomaculaceae > UM-FILTER-49-7. The sequence goes on along the minus strand of CAZRHT010000033.1, from coordinate 10,358 downwards.
GTGAGCTTCGGCAACGGAAAAAGGTGGTCGACCACCCGGTCCACCGCCTTTGCACGGGCCTTTTTCATTACTTCTTTTGTTTGTCTTTCCTTTACCATCTGGAGGGAATTACGGACCAGATCCCGGATCATGGATTCCACATCCCGTCCGACATAACCAATTTCCGTGAATTTGGAAGCTTCCACTTTCACAAAGGGGGCACCTGCAAGCCTTGCAAGTCGACGGGCAATCTCTGTTTTCCCGACACCCGTTGGCCCAATCATGATGATGTTTTTCGGGGTAATGTCTTCTGCAAGTTCCTTTGGAAGCTTCTGTCTTCGAACCCGGTTTCTCAAAGCGATGGCCACTGCTTTCTTAGCCTGATCCTGGCCAATAATATATTTGTCAAGTTGCGCAACAATCTCTCTGGGAAGCAGTTCCTGTTTTGGTTTCATGGTTTCTCCTAATCCTGGTTTTCAATCACTAACATTCTGGGGATGGTCTGAAATTGGACAATCGTTGTTCCGAGGTAAACAGTCGCGTTTTTGAACGTCCATTTGTAGTTCACAACGTCAAAATTGGGATGGCTGATTACTGATGCGGACGCGGGGCCGAATATTCCTTCAAAATACGCCTTGAGTTCGAACATGGTATTCCGAGCGTCTTCCGGTTTTTTGCATGGAAGGCCCTTGATGTCGAAGGCATAAAGTTTACCGGTTTTCTTGTGAAATACGAATCGAATGTGAACCGGCGTGTCGCCGTATCGTTGCCAGTAGCTGAGAAATCGGATATTCATGGCGATATCGTTCTTTTTGGCCGTTTGTATAACTTCCTGCCGTGTTTCGCCGAAACGAAAACCATCAAACTGTTCGAGAGAGGTTCCATTGCCACACGAAACTGATGTAAGCAAAACAAAAAAAAGTAAGTATAGGGTTCTCATACCGCATCCTCCAAGTGAAAAATAAGTTAGCACAATCCGCAACCTTTAGCAAGAACACGTTGAGACTCAGATATTTCTTTGAAAATGTGATTTCAGTCTTTCCAAACAGCACTGATTCGCGATAAAATAAATTTATGTCACAAAGAAGGATTGGACGGTATGAAATTCTGGATGTGCTCGGGCAGGGGTCTATGGGCGTGGTCTATAAATGTCGGGACACGGTTTTAAACCGGTACGTGGCATTGAAAACGATGAACCTGGGCCTTTCCTCCAATCCGGATCTCAAGGAGCGATTTTATCGGGAAGGAAAAACGCTTGGCACATTGAATCACACAAATATTGTCAGTGTGTACGAGCTGAATGAATTTGGGGCCACCTGTTACATTGTGATGGAATATCTTGAGGGGACCAGTCTGGACCAGCTAATTGATGACCATCAGGAGCTGGCAACCATGACAAAACTGGAGATAATCCGACAAACGTGCAACGGTGTGATTTTTGCCCATGAAAAGGGTGTCATTCATCGGGACCTGAAACCGGCCAATATTTTTCTCAGGGAAGACGGGCTGATAAAAATCCTGGACTTTGGTGTGGCCAAGCTCGCTACTTCCAAGATGACAAAATCCGGTGTAATTCTCGGCACCGTCGCATACATGGCCCCCGAGCAGCTTATGGGGGAGACTATTGATGAGCGTGCAGATATTTTCTCCATCGGTGCCATCATGTATGAACTCTTCTCCTATCAGAAACCATTTGGCGGAGATACAATTACACAGGTCATGGGAAGCATCATTAATACCCGTCCCGGCGAAATCAAGGGAGTGGACAAGTCCATCAATTTCCTCATTCAGCATGCGCTGGAGAAGGAAAGAGATCGCCGTTATCAGACGGTGAAGGAGTTGCGGACCAACGTGGAACAGCTTCTTGAGTTTGAAAAGAAGAAACGAATTCGAAGCCGGAATATCATTGACAAAACAATTACATCTCAGATTCAGGACGTGAAAGTTCAATTGAAGAAAATTGAGCTGATTAAAGAAGAGATTCGGGAGCAACTTGACAAAGCCGAACTTGCCTTGAAGGAAGACCGGTTTGAGGATGCTATCCGTGCTGCAGAATTGGTGTTGAAACGGGACAATGCCCATCAGAAAGCCGAGAAGATCCTTGCGCACGCAAAGAAATACCAGGAACTGAAGAAAGAAGAAGAGAAACACAAGTTTCGCTGGATCCATGACCGGCTTTCGGAAGCCCAGGAAGCCATGGACAACGAGCATCACATGCACGCGTGCGAATTGTGTGAGAGTATCCTCAAAGTGGATGAACAAAACAGCGACGCCAAGGTGATTAAAGCCGTGTGCATTAAAAAGATAAGGGATTTTCTTGAAAAGGTCGAAAAGACTGATCATACTTGATCTGGACGGCACGCTGGTTGACTCCCTGACTGACATTGCCGCTTCTGTGAACCATACCGCAGAAAAACTTGGATTTCCGACTTTCCTACCCGACACCGTGCGGTCATTTGTGGGCGACGGAGTTCAGGTATTAATAGAACGCGCCTTTCCGATGGACGAATCTGTCCAAAAAGAGGCATTGCCCCTCTTTCTCAGCCACTACAAAACTCATCTCGTGGATGGTACTCGTCTCTTCCCAGGCATTGAACCGTTGCTGCTGAGCTTGAAACAGTCGGGCTGCCGAATGGGGATATTGTCCAACAAGCTGGAAAATTTGAGCCGAAAGGTAGTGGCGAGCTTTACTGATCTGGCGGATTCTATTTCCTTTGTATATGGCGGAGATAGTTTTAAGGAGAAAAAGCCGTCCCCCGTGCCGATTCTGGAGATCATGAAACGGTGGGGAGGAGATGAAGAAAACACCGTAATGATCGGAGACAGTCCCAATGATATTCGCGCCGGAAAAGCGGCTGGTATTCATACGATTGGTGTGACATATGGATTTGTGGACGGTCAGGTACTTCGGAAAGAAAATCCGGATTTGATAGTGGACAGTCCTGCGGAACTACAACATGCAATTGAATGTCTTATAAGAAGATAATGGTTTTTTCTTCCGGTTCGACCACTTCGCCTACGATTTCAGCCTCAATGGCCCCATTCTCACGGATTTTGTCAAGAAGCCTTGTCGCTTTTTCTGCTGTCACTGAAATGAAAAGACCACCGGAGGTCTGGGCATCAAAATAGATCATCTTCTGATCATC
>CAZRHT010000033.1:0-7133 GCA_964599895.1 uncultured Holophagae bacterium | reverse complement strand
GCCTTGTTGGCGGTGGTGAGAATTCCCATGCCGAGGGGTTTGGTCAGAATCAGCCGGTCCCCCGGCCGGGCACCGTTGTTTCGCGTGATGTTTCGTTCTTCCACTATGCCGGTGACCGAGAGGCCAAATTTCATTTCCCGGTCATCCACCGTGTGGCCCCCGAGAATAACTGCCCCGGCTTCCCTGACTGCTTCCAGACCGCCCATGAGAATGCTGCGAAGCTCATGACTGTCAATGTTACAACTATCGTAGCAAACGAGGTTCAGGCAACAGATCGCCTGTCCACCCATTGCGTAGACGTCGCTTAAGGAATTGGCAGCCGCAATTTTCCCGTACATAAAAGGATCATCCACAACGGGGGTAATAAAATCAGCCGTTTGAACCAGGAATGTACCGTCGTTCAACCGGAACACACCGGCATCTTCGCTGTTCTCCAGACCTACGATCAGGTCAGGGTTGCCATCGTTGAACTGAATATCGCGGAGCAGTTCCCCCAGGTCCCCCGGGGCCAGCTTGCCCGCTCACCCAGCGGCTTTTACAAACTCAGTCAGTTTTCGCTTTTTGTCCATTATCATCCCAGTGTAATGACGTTGTCATACCGAACAAGGGTTTGAACAGTATCGAAGGCGTTGCCTACCTTTCCGATTTTCAGCTTATCCGCAATCTTGAAATAATCCAGACAGGCACCGCAGGAAAAAATGTCCACACCCCGCTTCTCCAAATCGCTCAGCTTTTCAATTGTGTCATTCCAGCAACACGTAATAAACACGCCCCGGTTGACAAAAATCACTCTTTCGGGAAGTTCATTGTCTTCCAGTTCCACCATGTTTTCCAGAAAAGCCTTCATCAGCTTTTTTCCCAGTCCTTCGTCCGGGCCGATGCTGTCGGATTGGATAAACATCGCCCGTTTCTTTGTGGTTTGACGGATCGGAGCTTCCGATTGTCCGGGAACAGGGCAGGTGTACCCTTTTGCGATTTCAAGATGAAAATCGCCGTCCTTTTCTGTCACAGTTACCGTACATCCCTGTGATTCGGCGAAGCGGCGCACATTTTCTCTGGATGCCTCACTGTCTACGATTACAGTGATCAGTCCCTCCGATACCCCGCTCAGCGCCTTTTTGGCCATAATCACCGGTTGTGGGCAGGCAAGCCCTTTTGCGTCAAAAACCTGTGGCATTCAACCTCCATGAGCCAGATTTCAGTTCATTGTATCCGATGCCCTGCACGAAATCAAAAGAAGAAGAGCGGCGGTTCACCGAAAACGACACTACTCAATACGGGATGCCAGAAAGTCAACACATCTGGCGTTTCCATATTGGTACGAATGTTATTCTTCCAAAAGGCGATCCATGATTTGACAAAAATGCGAAATAACCTACATTATAAGTAAGACAAGCGCTTGATCAAATGTGGATGGTTAAGGAGCTGAATGGTACGTGAATGCGGTCCTCTGGGGGCCGGAACCCGACTGTTTTGCGGTCGGAGTGCGATGGGAGAGTTGTATGAACAGAAAAATGAGTTATCAAAATGCAGGAATTGGTGGATGGAATTCCGGTCTTCCAGCCACATGGGCAATGGAGGCAGAAGCCGACAGTCGCAATTTCAAGATTGCGCTGCTGGCTGCCCTGATGATCCATATACTTCTGCTGTGGGTCGTCTTTCCAAGTGCGAACAGCGGGATCACGGGACCTGATCATCCCATTAAAAAACCACCGGTAAGATTCATAGTCATGCCACCGGTGCAAGATGATCTTCCGGACATTGTCCTGAAACCGCATGTCAAAAAAATCCCGATTCCGGATGTTACCCCTGACGGACCGGAACTTCCGGTGACTTCAATCAATACGGTGACAGATCCGGATATGCCGGTCGATTATTCCGAGAACGTCGTGGTGCCGGAACCTGACCCTATGGATCAAGATACGAAGGGACTGACAGCGCCGGTTTATGACATGGCGCAGTTGCAGCAAAATCTGAAATACCCTCGATTGGGTCTGCTTGCCCGTATGGAAGGCACTGTCATTGTTCAGGTTATTTTGAACAGAGACGGGACGATTTCGGATGTGAATGTGAGCGGCGGAACCCTGACTGGTATGGGTTTCCCTGAAGCTGCTGAAGCGGCCGTCCGACAACTTGACTTTACTCCGGGCATGTTTCATGGTAATCCGGTCAGTGTTGTCATGAATCTTACAATTCATTTCCGTTTACGAAGATAGTTATCAGAATTTATAAATTATTAATTTGCCGGGTAATACAACCCGGCATTTTTTATGGATTCCGGTATTTCTATCCGCTTTCTGTTTTGCGGATTCGGGCCTTTGCTTTATAATGGGGAACCATGAAGATACTATTGGCCGGATACAATATTGACAGCGATTTGATTGAGAAATTGAAGCGGGGCGAGGCAGTGGATACAGATTCACTCACGCCTGAGACGATTTCGGCAGCCTATGCCAGAATCAGCCGAAACCCGGCGGACGTGGACAAACTGCGGGAGAAGTCCCGTGTGGCGGTGGAAAAGGCCAGAAAGTCAAATGAACAGATCGTGTTCGGGCTGGGCCACGCATCGGTCGCGGAACACGCATGCTTCAACTTTGACGTGATCGGGGTATCGAGGCTGGCTATTGAATACCTGGAACATTTTCGTCTGGCCTCCTACACGGAAAAATCTCAACGGTATATCAAAATTGAGGATGACGGTCTGATTCCCGAAGAATTCTCAAAAAAACCTTTCCGTGATATTTTTCTTCGACTTGTGCAGAAACAAAACGAGTTTTATCATCACGCCTACGGTGAAATTGAGAAAGCGTTGGTTGAAAAGGGAGAGGACCCGAAAGAGGCTTCCCTGAAAGCGAAAGAGGATGCCAGGTACGCGCTTCCGTTGGCCATTCGAGGGCAGCTTGGGATGACAGTTAATGCCCGTACACTGGAAAACATGATTCAAAAACTCCTGGCGGCCCCGTTGGCGGAAGTAAGGGAAATGGGTCGGCAGCTCTATGCCGGGTGCGGGAACTTGGTACCGTCACTTGTTAAGTATACAAAACCGGATTCCTACCAACTGAATCAGGCAAAGTTCGCGGACAGGCTGCCACTTGTTTTGTCCGGGAGTCATCCAGTCTCCAGCAAGGACGCGGTCAGATTGTTGTCCCACAGCCCGGACCCGGATGATGGTGTACTGACTGCATTGCTTTTCCGAGCTCGTTCAGTTGCCTTTGACGACGCGGCACTGGAGATCAGGAAGATGCCGGAAACCCGGAAAAGAGAGCTGTTTGTTGAGATGTTTCGAGACATGAACAGTTACCATTCGGTGAGAAGGGAATGTGAAAATACCAGTTTCACATTTGAGGTTGTCCTTTCCGCTACCGCATTTGCGCAGTTGAAACGGCATCGTATGGGAACATTGATCGCACAGGACTATCAACCGGCTCTGGGCGTCACGATTCCGGACACCATGTTTGAAGCCTGTGTAGAAGGCAAATATCTTGACCTGGTGCATCATGTAGACGAAGTGCACCGCGATCTGGAATCTGAAAACAGTGATGCCGCAGTCTATTGCCTGACAAACGGGCATAGGCGTCGAGTGATGTTCAAGATAAATGCCAGAGAATTGTATCATTTTGCCCGGCTCAGGGCAGATGAGCACGCCCAGTGGGACATTCGTTCAATCGCCAACCGGATGCTTGAGATTGTGAAAGAAGTTGCGCCGTTGACCTTCATGCTGGCCTGCGGGAAACATGAGTTTCAGGCAACAAGGGAAAGGATGCTTTCAAATGAATAAGAATGGGACATTTCGGGACATTCCGAAGATGGACACAATATTGGAATGGCCGGAAACCATCCAACTGGAATCAAACTTTGGCCGTCAACTTGTAAAAGAGGGATTCACGGCCGCTCTGAATTGTCTAAGGAGCAGAATTCAGGAAGGCACTGCCCCGGAAAACACAAGACAATTCCTCATGAACAGCGTTATTGAGCGACTGCGGGAAGAGGTGGAACCTTCCCTGAAACGGGTGATCAACGGGAGCGGCATCATTATTCACACAAATCTGGGCCGTGCAATTCTGCCGGAAGCCGTTCTGGACCACCTGAAAGAGATCGGCGGCCACTACAACTGCCTGGAATATGATCTGGAAAAGGGTGGGCGGGGGCATCGCGACGTACACGCGGAACGATTGATGGCAAAATTCTTCGGTGTGGAGAGTGCCTGTGTGGTCAACAACAACGCTGCTGCAGTGATGTTGATGATCAACACCTTTGCGATGGGTAAAGAAGTTGTGGTTTCCCGAGGGGAGCTCGTCGAAATCGGTGGTTCCTTCCGGATTCCTGAAATTATGAAGAAAGCGGGTGCGAAGCTGGTCGAGGTCGGCACAACCAACAAGACCAACCTGAAAGATTATGCCAGTGCTATCGGCCCGAACACCGGGCTGGTGTTGAAGGTGCACCCCAGCAATTACCGGATCAGTGGATTTACTGAGTCGGTTACGGCTTCGGAGCTTGCCGTGATGTGTGGGCAACACAATGTGCCCCTCGCGGAAGATATGGGAAGTGGAAACATCTATGATTTGAAACAACTGGCCATTCATGACGAGCCGCAGGTTTCGGATAGCGTGAAGAGTGGCATCAATTTAATTTCCTTCAGTGGTGACAAACTATTCGGCGGAGTGCAGGCAGGGATTATCATCGGCCGGAAAGATCTAATGGATAAGATTCGGAGAAACCACCTCCTTCGGGCGCTTCGGGTGGACAAACTGGTCTACGCTGCCCTTGAACAGCAATTGATTCTGTATCTGATGGGCCGGATGGCGGAGGTCCCTACCTGGAAAATGTTATTTGAGTCGGAAGCAGAAGTGACTGCCCGTGCTCTTGAGTTCAGTGAAACACTTTCGAAAGAAGCACGCTCAGGGTGTGAAGTGGTCCCGTCACAATCAAAAATCGGTGGCGGCACGACACCGGAACAAGGGATCAAAAGCGCGGCCCTTTCCCTTTCGCATCCCTTCCTTGGCCCAGACAAACTGGCCGAGGCTTTTCGAAAACTGAGTCCTCCTGTGGTCGGTCGTATACATGAGGACCGTTTCTTGCTGGACTTTCGCACAGTTCTGAACGACGACCTGGAAGTGTTGAGAAGACATGTCAACGGACTTTTTGAACTGTAAGCAGTTCCGGGTTTTTCCCGCGCCCGGACAGAGCATTCAATGTGATGAGATTGTCCGTTTTCTTAAAGAATCCACCACTTCAAAACTGACTGGACGAAAACCCCTGCTGGAAGGCAGTTTCCAAGGGAAAGATTGCCTTGTACGCTGGTTTTACCATGGAGGGGCCCTTCGCAATGTTCTTAAGGGGCGCTACATTGGCAGTTCATCCCGGGCGGTTGAGGAACTGAAACTCCTGACAGTTCTGAAAGAAATGGGATTGCCGGTTGTGACACCATTGTTCGCATTAACTGAAGGCAGAGCAATCGGGTACCGACAAGCCATTGCCACGGAGCGTCTCGACAATGCTCAGGACCTTGCCATACTGGAAAGCATTTCTGAACATCTACTGGCTTCGCTCATTGAGCTTCTGGAGCGTTTTTTTGACGCCGGGCTCTATCATCCGGATCTCAATATCAAAAACATACTGTTGGTGCCGGACTCAGAAGAGCTTTTCCTGCTGGATTTCGACCGTGCCGTTCTCTTGAATGGTTCGTTGGCTCCGGTGGAACGTAAACGTATTTATGAGCGCTTGTTTCGCTCCTTTGACAAATCCGGCAGACTCAACGTATGGGACGAGTTTTCTTTTGAAGCCGTTCCGGACTATGTGGGTGAGGCAATGGGGCAGTACAGGAAAATTAGAAGAATCCGTGCTTTTTTCTGGAAGCTTAACCGAAAATAGAGTAGTGTAGTCAGGACTTATTTTATGAGAGGTGAACCATGCAGGTACCCCTTCTGGATTTGAAGATTCAATACAGAGCGCTTAAGGATGAAATCGAACCCAAAATAAAAGATATCTGTGATCGTCAGTACTTCATCCTCGGACCCGACCTTAGTTCATTTGAGGAAAAAACAGCAGAGTATTGCGGTACTTCCCATGTCGTTGGCTGTGCCAGCGGTTCAGATGCGTTGGTGCTGGCACTGATGGCGATGAATGTGAACCGGGATGTGGAAGTGCTGACCACGCCCTACACGTTTTTTGCGACTGCCGGGGCCATCGACCGGATTTGCGCCGTACCGGTTTTCATCGACATTGACCCGGTAACCTACAACCTGGACCCGGAAAAATTACGGGCATTTCTCAATGAGACTGCGGAAAAAAAGGAAGGGAAGGTGTACAGCAAGAAAACCGGTCGCCGGATTGGCGCTATTTTGCCGGTACATCTCTACGGTCAGACCGCTGACATGAAAGAGATCCTGTCCATCGCAGATGAGTATGGACTTCCCGTTATTGAAGACGCGGCCCAGTCCATCGGCTCTATGGACGGAAATCTGAAAAAGAAGGCAGGGAACATGGGGCACATTGGGTGCTTTTCCTTCTTTCCCAGCAAAAACCTGGGCGCCTTCGGCGATGGTGGCGCACTGTCCACCAATGATGAAAATACGGCCAATCGGTTGAAATCCTTGAGAATGCACGGTGAATCCAGCCGATACCATCATGATGAAGTGGGATTCAACTCCCGGCTTGACGCGCTTCAGGCGGCGATACTGGAAATCAAACTGAAGTACCTGGATGGCTGGACCGCCGGTCGGCAAAAAAATGCCGCTTACTATAACGAAGCGTTTGAAAATGCTCACTGTGATGGGATTCTGGCCATTCCCAAAGCTGTGAATGGAAATCGTCATATTTACAACCAGTACATTCTCCGGGTGAAAGACCGGGACAAACTGGTGGAACACCTCCGGGAACTGGGCATTGGCTGTGCCATTTACTATCCGGTTCCGCTGCATCTGCAGACGTGCTTTCAGTACCTGGGATACAGGGAAGGGGATTTCCCGGAAGCGGAGAAAGCGGCGAATGAAACGATTGCCCTGCCGATTTATCCGGAATTGACTGCGGAGCAGAAAGACGCGGTTATCAAGGCAGTCCTGGACTTCTACCGCTGACCCAGAGACAGTTTGAGTGAGTGACCGACCCGCCGAAAGGCGGGTCTTTTTTGTCTG
>CAZRHT010000032.1:0-32588 GCA_964599895.1 uncultured Holophagae bacterium | reverse complement strand
TATTGAATTTCCGTCGAGGTGAGACATGGAGAGAAAAACAGTTTATTCATTAAAAGAAATCATCAAATGTGGCAAGGGAAAGCTGTTCGGTAAGGATAATGCCCGATTGCCTGTAAAAAAAATGCGAATGATAGACCGTATCGTGAAAATTGTGGAAAATGGCGGCAAATATGGGAAGGGCGAAATCATCGCGGAACTGGACATTAACCCGAAAAAGTGGTTCTTTAAATGCCATTTCCCGGGAGATCCGGTCATGCCGGGTTGCCTTGGTCTGGATGCCCTCTGGCAACTGCTGGGGTTTTACCTCGGCTGGAAAGGGTTCCAGGGAAAGGGCCGGGCGCTGGGTGTCGGTGAAGTGAAATTCACGGGCCAGATTCTTCCAAACGCACACAAAGTTCTCTATCACCTGGATATCAAACGGGTAATGGCGTCCAAGTTGAAAATGGTCATCGGAGACGGTAGTGTCATGGTAGATGGCCGACTGATTTACATGGCCCAGAATCTGAAAGTAGGACTTTTCGCATCCACTGAAGGGTTTTAGCTATTGGATTTCAAGCAGCATGAATCGGGCAAGGCCGAGCGGCCTCTTGTTGTATGGTGAATGGCGGATAATCCTGAAGGAATAAATTTACCAGGCACAAATTACCAGGTGCAACAAGCGTTCACCTGGTTTTGTATTCCCGATGGAAGAAATGACCTCGAACATATTTGCCGTACAGTACTTCAAATAGAATCGAAACAAAGATGAATGACAAGAACACCCATATCGCCGTGGGGTTACTTGAGTAGGTGTGAACCAGCAGGGTTATGAACGCTGCAATGCTTGCCAGAGAAGCGATCAGAATGATCCATTTATTCCCGTTAATCTTGTCGCGGAGCCGATAGGCACTTATATTGACCATTGAAAATATGAGGAGAAAACCGGCGCTGCCGATAATCGCAATATTTGTTAAATCAATCAGATTTCCCAGCAATAAGCTCAATACTGTTGTAATCAAAACACCCATAAAAGGGATATTCTGCCTTTCCCAGTCAAGGACTTCAGGGAGTTCTCCTTCTTTTGCAATAATATAACCTAACCGGGCATTTCCAAAAATAGTCGCATTAATCGCAGAAAAAGTTGCCAGAAGTGCAGCAATAGAGACAATAACAAAGCCTGTTTGTCCAAGCGCAGGCTTTGCAGCTACTGCCAATGCATAGTCCTTTGCTTTCATAAGTTGCTCTTGGGGTACGGTGCCGACAGTGACTATTGCAATCAGTATGTAGAGAACGACAACCAACAGTACTGAGCCATAGAGTGCCCTTGGCAAATTTGATGAGGGGTTTCTGATTTCCTCAGCGGCGTGGGCGATTAGTTCAAATCCCTCATAGGCGACGAAGATAATCATTCCGGCAACAACAATAGAAAATGTTCCTCCCCATTGATTCGGTGATATTCGCTGGGGGTCAATAAATGAAATGCCGGATACTATAATCAGAGTCAACAATATGAGTTTAATCACTACAATAGCAGTTTCAGATTTACTTACAAAAGAAGCACTTATCAAATTGATCAGAGCCGGAAGCAAAATAGCAAAACTCACCAGCAAATGTTTCCGCCATTGAGTGGGGTTGCCGTGGAAGAATGTCTGGGCATAAGAAGAGAACGCAACGGCATATAAAGAGATTGTTACAAGATAACTTAACCAGAGCAGCAAGTTTATGCTGCCTGATAACAGGTTATGCTTAAAGGCATTATCTACAAATACAACGGTCCCGCCACGATTCTGATATTCTACAGAGAGTTTTGCGTAGGAATAAGAAGTCAGTAATGCCACAATTCCTGCGAACAAAAAGGCCAGAGCAGTTGCCCCCCGGGCAAATGAAACGGCTTCGCCCAACACAGCAAATATGCCACCTCCGACCATCCCGCCTATGCCGATTGAAATAGCCCCGAGCAGGCCAATTGTTCTCTTTTTTTGAGCCATAAAATTCCTTGTTTTATTTAATGTTCAGTACCTTTATAAACAAAATATCACTGAATCTGATGGTACTCTGACGCCAATCCGACTGTCAATGATAATTCTCACTTTCCAGTCTGCGGTTTCCAATTCCCGGTAAAAGCGCCCTTTCTTTCTCTGGAAACCCGGTGTAAACTGAGGTGGAATTCAACTGAACACGGGGCAGTGTCCATTCTGATATTGCCTTGAAAAGACTACGGGAGGTAAGAATGAAGCGCTTTAATCTGAAGGACATGGTAATCGGATTTTTGTTGGGCATTATTGTGGTTCTGGGAATAGCCGCGAGTTCCGCAGCACCTCGGGAAACCTTTTCCAGTATGCTGGACATGGGAAGTAATCACTACTATATTGTTACAAATGAAGGAATTTACCATGTGAAGATCAGGCAGGACCATATCACCGATACCAGTCGTGTGGCCACTATCAAAGACATAAAGCGGGACGTCGTAATCCGGTACAATCGATAGGCAACGGTTCAAAGGATTTTGCCGCCACGGGTACATTGAAGAATAGCGCTTTTATGGGGGCGGTTGAATGGGGATTGGAAAAAGGGGGGGGCGAAACGGCCCCCCGGTTACGAAGATTAGAAAGCCGAAACAAAACCAAGCACGACACGCAAATGGTCTTCATATGGACCGTCGTACAGATAACTCATCTCAGCGGTGAGACGAAAGTTACGCCGCAACATGTATCCATAATGGAGTGTGGCTGAGGTGTAGTCCAAATCATTCTGATCAGAATCAACCCAGTTGTAGAGACCCACCAGATACCATTTGCTGTCATGACCGTTTGGCAGATAAACCAGCTCAGCGAATCCACCTGTTGTATCAATGTCCCGGGCGGGGTCAATGACAAAATATGGGTTGTCGTCCGTTCGGGTCAGATACTGGACATTCAGTGTGTAGTTATCGAATGAAAGACTGGCATCAATTCCGGCCATTGTGATTTTGTTTTGCCAGATTGTCTGGTCCTCTTTGCCGCTGTATCCGAAAGCGCCCATGCGGAAGTGTTTACCGATGCTCTGGGAAATCCTGAGCATATAGTTTTTGTTCTTGTCAGTGTCATAGTTGTGGTATTCATCCGCAGGGTCAATACCATTCCCGTTAAGGACTTCAAGAATGATATCCATGCCTGTTTTGGTTCCATAGCTGAACATGATACCCCGGTCATATGTGAGATTGCTTTCGGACTCTCCGGTTCGCACTTTATAGATCCAGTAATCTTCATAAGTCAGCCGAAGTTCCCGTTTAAAGAGGGGATCGGAAACTTGGAACTGCCCCAGGGTAACGTCGATACCGCTCCCCATGACGTTACTGAACATCATGAACGCGTCTTCCAGCCCGGCAACATCTCCGCGTTCGTTCATGAAGAAATAGAAGTAGTAAGACACGTTGGGGAACAATTCTCCTCCGGACAGGAATTTCAGCAGGTAAGGGGAAGTGAAATCCAGTTTACTGCTGTCTCCCTTGTTGTACGAAATGAAACCTTCCAGTCGAAAAGCCCACGGCAGGTCGCGAATCAGTGTGAGCTGATCATCTCCCGTGTCCACATAATAGCGGGTAGCCGGTGAGTCAGGCAGCACAAAGCCGTTGCTGGCAAATTCTTCTCCGTATGGCTTCAGGCGGGGAAATGGACTGTGACAAGTCTTACAGGAAAGCCGATATTTCCGTGCAAATGCGGGAATGGCTTCTGCCGGCTGAATAAAAAAAATGGTCATTAGCCCCAGGATCGCAAATAGCAAAAATGTGCGTTTCATATTTCCCCCCTAATCGAATATTTTAACGGTCGTTTCATGTTGATTAACCTGGATTATTTCTGCTTCTTCAGTTGCTCCCAGAAAGTCGGCAACTGGTTTGATCAGTTTCTGATAATTGAGAACAGCCCTGACTGTCATGATTCCGGGTGTGACTTCATCGGGGACGGTAAAGGTGAAATTTTCAAGTTTTGTTTCCCGTGGGCCAATGCGGTAATCGACACCGAGGCTTTTGGTATTCCACTGTTGAATGGTCATTCGTCCCTGTGGGTCAAAATAGGCCATACGAAATATCCGATCACCGACCGGCACACCGTCCCGCTGGACCCCCTTGAAGTCGGGAATATTCAATGCGATCCCCATATCCTGATATGCGAGAACATCAGCCGCGATAGTCGTGTCTTCCCCTTTGAACCCCTTTGGGTCCACCGGAAGATGGTACACTTTGCCTGCGCTGTCAATTGCCTCCACGTGTAGCCATACAATTCGATCTTCTACAGACCCGGTGGGAAACTTGTGGCCGGTTTTCTGATTGAAAAGAGCGACTGTAAAACGAATGGGATCACCAGGCGCTGCTTCACGAATATCGGGGTGGATTCTCAGTTCGATTGTTCCTCTCACTTTTCCAGGATCATGGGCACCATGGAAAAGGTGTTGGCGGGCATCCGGATATGTCTTGCCCATCGCCGCCGATTTTCCTATTGCTTTTGTCATGTGGCAATCATGGCACTGCACACCGGCCTTTGCGTAGGGTCCCGCCGCCCATTCCAAGTGTGTGGACTTGACCCAGATGCCGAAAGGATCTTTCTCGTTGTGGCAGGTGCCGCAAAACTCGGCCTTGGAAAGAAAATCAGATTTCACCAGTTTATGTTCGGGTGATTCAGTATTTTCCCTTGGTCCGTACTTAGTTCGCCCCGGTTCACTGACGAAGTTGAAGTTAAAGGGCACGTCTCCTTCAAACCCCGTGACGGTGTGGCAGACATCACAGGAAACCGATTCGTTGGCCCGACTGTTCTTTTCCGGTCTGGGGGGCGGAACATCACCTGCGAGGAAAGCCATGGGAGTATGGCATCCGTTACAACCGTCTGCCACTTCCCGGACAGCCGGATCTTTTTCCCCGTGGGGGACTGCCAGCTTGAAGTATTCGACCTCATCCCAATGATGGGTAAAGGCCTGTGACATCATCGCCTGTTCCCACTGGCGGTAGATGTCCTTGTGGCAGGATGCACCGCAAACCCCGGGTTTCTGAAACTCATCATATTTTTTTGTACCCTTGGCTGTGGAAGTAGACGCAGCCTTCAGCGATAGTGTGTAGGTCAGAGCGATGAATATCGCGCATAAAAAGATCACTTTCTTGTTCATATTTCCTCCATTGAAAAGTATGGACCTCTGTGCGTATCAGGGACCTGTTGCGTAAACATAGTGATATCGTAGCTATTTTCTAAATGGATTGTTAGATTTAGAAGGATTGTATATCACAAAACCCAACCATTTCTACACCCCAAGGTGGATGAATGGTGTTTCTATAATTTTTGTTAAAGAATAAAAACGCTATTTGGAGTGCATTGGGCCAAAAAAATTATCCGGCCTCATTTTGGTTATCACGCCGGGGATGGGAGCTGTCCCGATCACTGATGCACGAGTCTTTGCTTATTCACGATGGAAATGAAATCGGATTTTATACTGTATGTATGGATTCAAAGTTACATACCTGTGCTATCATAGCTTATTCATTCCCGGTGTGTTGTGCGAGAGAAGAGGTAGTATAATGGCTTCTGTCAATTCAAATGAAAGCTTTGTAACCCGCGAAAAACCTTACCAGTACATGATTCCAACCTCACCGATACCGGACATGGGCTTGGTTCTGGTCACCGGCGCATCGGGATACATCGGAGGACGTCTGGTACCGGTGTTAATGGACCGGGGGTACAAGATTCGAGTGATGGTTCGAACGCCGGCAGCCTGTCTCGCAAGACAGTGGCCGGGCGTGGCGTGCTGTGCAGGTGACGCCCTTCGTCTGGAAACCCTGCAAAAACCACTGGAAGGTGTCCACACGGCTTACTATCTGATTCACTCTCTTGCACTGGGGCCTGACCAATTCGACGAAGCGGATATCAAGGCAGCTTCCAACTTCAGGAAAGCGGCGGAGGAAGCCGGTGTCAAGCGCATAATTTATCTGGGCGGATTGGGGGATTTGACCCCCGGCCTTTCCGACCACCTGTCCAGTCGCATAAAGGTGGCGCTCACACTGAGCAGCGGACCGATTCCGGTCACTGTCCTGCGCGCCGCGGTGATTATCGGATCCGGGTCGGCGTCATACGAAATTATTCATTCACTAATCACTCGACTTCGGGTCCTGCCCTTGCCCAGCTTTCTGGATAGCCTGTGCCAGCCGATTTCCATTCGCGATGTGTTGAAATACCTTGTCGGTGTACTCGAAACACCGGAAACTGTTGGGAAAAGCTACGACATCGGCGGCGCGGATATCCTGACATACAGGGCAATGATGAAGGAATTTGCACATCTGTTGAATCGCAGAGTCGCAATGTTCCATTTTCCTCTCAACCACATTCCTACGTACGCTTACGTCGCCAGCCTGGTTACGCCGGTTCCGGCCCCCATAATTCGATCGTTGATGGAAGGTTTGCGCAATGACGTCGTGTGCCGAGACGTGAACATCCGAAGTTTGGTGCCGGTCGAACCGATCAGCTACCGGGAGGCACTGGTCAGGGCCATGGACCGGGAAGAGCAGGATCAGATTCGCACCCGTTGGGCGGATACTTATCCGCCCGCCCACGAACTTGCCATTAAGCTTCGGGAAATGAGGAAATTGCCGAGATATACAGCCACGCATTCCATTGAAAGTGACCGTTCAGCCGCCCATCTTTTCCAGTCGATTTGTCGCATCGGTGGAAAGGAAGGGTGGTTCAATGCCAACTGGATGTGGAGATTGAGGGGATTTCTGGACCGCCTCCTCGGCGGGGTAGGGATTCAGCGTGGTCGGCGAAGCGCGGCCACACTGAAGATCGGAGATGTGATTGATTTCTGGCGGGTGGAGGACCTCGTTACCGACCGTCGCCTGCTTCTCAGGGCCGAGATGCTGCTGCCGGGCCGCGCGTGGCTGGAGTTCAACATCGATGACAATGGAAACACCCGCACACTACAAATCAAAGCCTGGTTCCATACCCGCACGATCTTCGGAAAATTGTATTGGTATACGTTTGTTCCATTTCACAGCATTGTGTTTAAAGACCTGATCAAGGGCATCGAACAGGCGGTACTGGTGGAATCGTGATCCAGGGCCCGAACTCTTCCAAAATCAACCAATTGGAATTAGTAAAAAAGACCAACCGCAGTAGCGCAGTTGGCCTTTTCTCTGACGTGTTTATATTTTTATGACAGCAAAAACAATTTCAACGGTTTGCCTATTCTCCCGTATGGCATTCACTGCAGTTTGTTGTTTTCCATTCACCGTCGATGTCCACAGGGTGAATGAAAGGCACTCCCTTGATGTCAAACCGGTTTCCATCCTCACTTGTCTGGCTGAGAATTGTGTGGCAAAGGCTGCAACTCCTTGAAATGGTCTCACCGCTTTCTGTTTTATGATTACCATCGTGACAGCGAAAACATCCCTTGCTCCGCCAATGGCCGATGTTGGAAGGATGTACATCCCATCGCGCCTTCATCTTTGGAAAGAAATTCTCATGATATGCCTGCTTGATCATCTTAACTGCCTGACTGACGTCGCCCGGGTCAGCATCCGCACACTCTTCGGGAATTGTCTTTTCAATGCCTTTGTCGGCTTCGAGGGCCGTCTTGTAATCACCCAGCAGAGCATCTGAGCCTGCCTGGCGAATGTTCGGCATTTTGGGATTCACCTGGCCCGTTCCCATCAGGAGGTCCATGATTTCCTCAGGCGATTTGAAAATATGTGATGGCCGGTTATGGCAGTCAATGCAATCCATTCTGTGCACTTTCAGCGTGCTGAGCTTTTCTTTACTGACGGGTTCTTCTGTAGACTTGAATATCTTTTGTTCCCCATTCTTGTAAGTTACTTTTACCCATGGAATGTCTTCTTTCTTCGGGCCCATGCTGGCGAAATCCACATCGTTCTCAATATGCCAGTGAATACCTGTTGGTCTACCATATCCCGGATGCCCACCCACATGCATTTGCAAGGTAACCGAGCCGTGGGTGTTGTCTTCATCACGCTGATAGTAGTCACGGGTCACGACTTTGTCATCAATAAAGAATTGAGGCCAATGGCACTGTTCACATGTGTCTCTGGCCGGTCGCAGGCTGGTAATCGGCGTTTCGATCGGTCTGGGGTAATTGTTTGTAAGGACAGCATACACCTGGTACATTCCGGAAAGTTTTGACTTCACGTACCAGCCTGCACCGGGGCCCACATGGCATTCCACGCAGGAAACCCGTGCGTGGGGAGACAGCGCGTGCGTGATTGCTTCCGGATCCATAACGGAGTGACAGGAGCTGCAGAATTTTACAGATTCACTGTAATGATAAGCCTGATAGCTCATGGATGAAACCAGTATCAACACAAAAAGGGTGAGAACTGTAAATACCAGAAAGAATTTTCGATGTCTGGGGATATTGAAATCTATACTGAAAAAACGAGACTTTGTAACGCCTTTCCTGTGCAAATATCGCCGTCTCCGCCAGATGCCGACAGGGACGAGAATAAGGCCAAGGATGAACAGTGGCGGCATGATAATGAACGTAACAATCCCTGAATATGCGCCACCTTGCCCGGATATAATTCCGATCAAAGCGGTCACGACATATGTAGAAGTGGAGAGCACTATTAGCACAATCCCGATTAAACTCATGGGATTGAAGAGGAGCTCATAGTATGATTTCCAGTTCTTACCCTTAGAAGAATTTTTCATTATATCCCCCGATTAAAAAGTATGAATGCGCACAAACTGCATAGCACTATATATCATACCATGCGGATTAAAAATCACAGAGTCTGATTTCGAACTGGATAGGATTTTGGAATATTGGAAATGCTGGTCGCCGGTACGGGAAAAAGACAAATTGACACGTTAATTAGGTCTCTGGAAATCTCGGTTCTTTTATTTCAGTCAGCGGCCGGGTCCCTGTTTAAGCGCGCATTGGTCCCGGCCCCGTTCTTTCGCCATATACAATGCTGCATCCGCCCTCTCAATCAGCTTTTCCAGGTCCTGTTCGCAGGAATTAGAAAGAGGTCCCCCGGCCACTCCAATGCTCACGGTAACGCCAACGTGTTTCTCTTGTATTTTTCGAATGGACACCATCAGTTTTTCAGCTGCCTGAAGTGCGGCTTCAGCTTCCGTTGAGGGCAGAAGTACGATAAATTCTTCTCCACCCCACCTGCACAGAAGATCTGATGCTCTCAGAGAAGCTATCATAGCGTCTGCAACGGCACAGATTACCTCATCTCCCGTTTTATGCCCAAAGCGGTCATTGAATTGTTTGAAATTGTCAATATCAATCATGAGTATTGAGACGAGGCTGAGGTTCCTTGCGGCAAGAGTAGCCAGCGGATAGGCCATTTCCTTGAATCCACGTCTATTTAACAGGCCTGTTAAGTAATCACGTGTGGCCAGTCGTGCCAGTTGTGCCAGTTTTCTGTTGTCAGCCCATAGACGTTCCAGACTTTTGCCAATGAGTTCCAGTTCCGGAGTGAGCAGGCCGCATTTTAGCAGTTCTTCCAGAAATGCTTGAATATGCTGATCGTAGACTTTACCCGGGTTTTCCATGTTCGTGTGTGACCCCAGGTATTGGAACAAAGTCCCAATGGCGGGATGAAGAAGAAAGAACTCCAGTCTGAGAGCAACAAGAAACATTGTTCTGGTGTCCGGTGATTGGCCTGAATCTGCAATTATAGCTTTGGCATCCGCTTCACGCTTTGTCAGCTCTTCCAGTACAAGGTCAGGTTCATCGAAAATCAAAGGTAGTTCATCCACTTCTTTCAGGTTGTAGACGCTGGACCAGAATGATACATGTGTGGCTTCTTCCCGGGCCATGCGCTCCCAGAATTGACTGAATGAAGGTGATTCGGCTTGTTTTGAAAACTGCCTGTATGTTTTTTGCGAAAGCTGGTCAAGCCTCAGACATACTTCCACAATGTTTGTAAGACTGGGTGTTGAGTTCATTCTCTACTCCTCCCAAACAATCTGGCTGAAACAAAAATAATCTCTAACTTGTAAAATTTCCTCAAATAAACGTATTCCTATTAACGAAAATATACACTTTTTTGATTGATTCTGCAAACTTATCTGGTTCTAGAGCCAATGGAATGCAGACGGGGGCTATACCATCCTCTGCATCCTGGTGAAACAATACGTGGCGACATTTCGCGTGTCCGGACTGTTTCCGCTTGACAAATTGTCTGAATTACTTTACAAAAAAGGTAGCAAATTGAAGCACGGAGGTAATTATGACGACTATAACACTTCAAGGCAACCCGATCGAAACAGTTGGAGAACTTCCCGCAATTGGAGTTCCTGCTCCTCCATTCACACTGACTCGCACCGATCTGGCGGATGTTTCTCTGAAGGATTTCAAAGGAAAGAAATTGATACTGAACATTTTCCCCAGCCTGGATACGCCTGTCTGCGCAAATTCTGTTCGCCGGTTTAACAAGGAGGCTGCAGAAAACTCAGACGCACTGGTATTGTGCATTTCGGCCGACCTCCCATTTGCCCACGGACGGTTTTGCACAACAGAAGGTTTGGAAAATGTGGAATCGCTGTCCGTGATGCGATCTCCGGAATTCGGACAGGATTATGGAGTGGGCATTGCCAACAGTCCACTACGGGGACTTCTTTCCCGCGCGATTGTTCTCATTGATGAGGATGGAATTGTCCGATACACAGAGCAGGTTCCGGAAATCGCACAGGAACCGGACTATGAGGCGGCTCTGGCAGCGGTGAACAGCTGAAAACCGCTATTCCAGTTTTGCTGTTGAATTAAGAACAAGGGCTGTTTGCTTCCGTTTGAACCCCGATACCGTGTTCAAAGTGTGAACCCAACGGCCATCAGGCCGGTGAAAAGAAATCATTCCCCCGCCCGGAAACGGTATCATCACAACGGGGTCCGGGACCGCGGGCGAATGAATTTCAACCTGAACTCCCTCCATTCCCAGGAATTCCAGCGGAGGTGTTGGTGTGGCCCCGCCACGTAATATCCAACGCCCCGGGCAGTTTCTGATCTCCTGCCAGTCATAATTTCGAAACACAAACTCAAAGGAAACCGGTAGCTCAGACATGAAATCATCATACCGCAACTGAGTAAAATCTGTTCTTCCATGGTAAACTTAAACCATAATTATCAGAAAAGGAGAATGGAATGATGGAATCGAAGCCTCCGGCAGGAACCATTGGCTGGCATGATTTGACGGTTTCAAATGCCGAAACCATTCGGGATTTTTACAGGGCGGTAGTGGGTTGGCATTTTGAACCCGTGCCAATGGGTGACTACGAAGATTACAGCATGCTGACGCCGGCAGGAGAATGCACTGCGGGAATCTGCCATTCCCGGGGTGGCAATGCAGACCTTCCGCCACAGTGGTTGATGTATATACATGTGGACAATCTTGATCAGTCATTGCAGGAAGTACGGGACGCAAACGGCGGCATTGTGACTGGCCCGAAGACAATGCCGGGCTATGGACGGTATGCTGTAATCAGGGACCCTGCCGGCGCGGTCTGCACATTATTTGAAGATGAAAACAGAGAGGAGGAAAGCAATGGAAAAAAAGAATAAGAACGCCGAATATCCAGGTGTAAACCGACGCGACTTTCTGAGGGCAGGCGCGGTTGGAGCAGCTGTTTTGGCAGTCGGCGGAGCCACTGTTTCGTGTTGTACAAAAAGTAAGGAAAAGGAGCAGGCCGGTTCGCGGTGTGCTTCGGTTGTAGCGGACAATTTTGAATGGAAAGAAGCAACGACAGCGGAATTGCAGGCGGCGATGGCCACAGGTAAATTGACTGCTGTGAGTCTGTTGGATGCTTATCTGGATCGGATTCAACGACTGGATAAGGAAGGGCCATCTGTTAACTCTGTGCTTGAGCTGAATCCCGACGCCAAGGAAATAGCAAGAAAAATGGATGAGGAACGCCTTTCGGGAAAGGTACGGGGCCCACTTCATGGCATACCGGTTCTGATCAAGGGGAATATTGATACCCATGACAAGATGAGCACCACGGCCGGCTCACTGGCAATGGCCGGTTCAAAACCCTCGAAGGACGCCCCTATTGTAACTCGGATGCGGGAAGCCGGGATGGTCATAATGGGCAAAGCCAATCTAAGTGAATGGGCCAATTTCCGTTCTACACGATCCTCTTCCGGATGGAGCAGCCAGGGGCGTCAGACGCTAAATCCGTACGCACTGGATCGGAGTCCGTGCGGTTCCAGTTCCGGCAGCGGCGCGGCGGTTTCGTCCAACTTCTGTTCCCTCGCGGTAGGCACAGAGACTGACGGATCCATCGTTTGCCCATCACACGCAAATGGAGTGGTGGGAATCAAGCCCACTGTCGGTCTGGTAAGTCGGTCAGGAATTATCCCGATTTCCCACACCCAGGATACGGCAGGACCGATGGCCCGAACAGTAGCGGATGCGGCGGCGTTTCTCAGTATCATGGCAGGAATGGACAACAATGATCCTGCTACAGCGGTCATACCGGGGGTAATTCCTGACTATACAAAATTCCTGGTGAAGGAAGGCCTGAAGGGTGCCAGAATCGGTGTAGCGCGGAAATATTTCGGATTCCATGAGCAGGTGGATGCCATTATGGAAGGGGCCATCGCTGCGATGAAAAACGCCGGTGCCATTATCGTGGACCCGGCGGAGATCGAAACAAAAGATAAAATCGGCAAACCGGAATGGGAGGTTTTGCTGTACGAATTCAAACATGATCTCAATGTATATCTGAAGGGGCTGGGGCCCGATGCCCCGGCCAGAACACTTGCAGATTTAATCGTGTTTGACCGGACACATGCAAAGGAAACGATGCCCTACTTCAGACAGGAAATATTTGAGTTGGCGGAGGCAAAAGGCCCATTGACCGAAAAACCCTATCTGGAAGCACTGGCCGCCTGCAGGGAGTTAAGTAGAGACAAGGGAATCGATGCCACATTAAAGAAGCACCGACTGGACGCCATCGTAGCACCGACCGGTGGGCCTGCGTGGAAAATAGACCGGATCACCGGAGACCACTTTCTCGGAGGTTCTTCAGAACCGGCAGCGGTGGCAGGCTATCCCAGCATCACGGTACCGGCTGGTTTTGTATTCGGATTACCGGTGGGCATCTCCTTTTTCTCAACAGCGTGGCAGGAGAGCACCTTGATTCGATTGGCTTATGCATTTGAGCAGGCAACAGGGAGAAGAAAAGCTCCGGAATTTCGGGCCGGAGCGGACTTAGGCTGATTCAACCGCAGCAACCACAATCCGGTTCCGTCCCCTTGGATCGTCCCTTCAGGACGGCATAGGCACAGCCTACGCCTGAACGGACGGAGATCGCATCTGCCGGGCAGTTCAGTGCGCAGGCGCCGCATTCCATACACTTGTTACGATGCACAATATCAGCTTTTCGATCAGTCAGATGAAATACACGATGGGGGCAGACTTCGACACAACGGCCGCAACCGATGCATTTATCCGGATCCAGCTTCAGTGTCCCAACGTCGCGAAGGTATTCGGTAGCCATTTTAACCTCCCAGAATCAACCGGCCCGTGAGGGCAATAACTCCGAGCACAACCGAAGCTATCATTACGGGTACTGCCCGTTTTAGCTCGAATTCCACACCTGAGAGTGACGTAAATGTGGTAGACCCAGTGAAATTAAGAGCGATGAAAGAGACAAGAGGAGGAAGGACCAGCAACAGGGCAGCTGAAACCCATCCGCCTGCATGGATGAAAAAGGCCAGCCCTCCGGCGTACAGGATTCCCAGCATCCAACCGCCTGCTGCAAAAGAGCGCAGCGGAATGAGAGGCAGCAGAATGGGGAAAAGAATAGTCCCGGTGAGAATCGCACCCAATAAGGACAACATGATCAGTGCCGTGGCAATTGACAGATCAATCCCTCCCAGAAAACTGAGTAGAACGATTGGAATTGCGATGGGAAGAAAGTAGCGAAGTGCCTGAACCAGCTCAACTGGGACCACTGCCAGCCTTTCACGCAGTGTGAATGTTACGGTCCGCATCTGTTCATCAGCTTTCATCTCATTGGAAAGGAAATCCTGGATGTCAGAAGCACGTACGGGCCCATAAGCAACTTCGAATCCTGTCTGTTTCTGTACCTCGTGGGCCGAAATTCCCGGTGCGCCTAGCTGGGGGACTACAACTTTTCTGTGGGTGACGACTTCTGCCAGTCGATGTTTTCGAATTCGTTTCACCAGCTCATCTGTACCGAACGATTTCTTACCGGCCGCGCACCAGACGTTGATCCCGTGAGTGTTCAGCACCAGAATCCAGAGATTTTCGCCCACAAGTGATCTGCGAAGCACATCAAAGGTCAGCTTGTAGTTGGCTGTTATCAGGACCGGGTCTTCAGGGCTTGGAAGGCCCACGGCGTACAGTCCCGGCTGGATCCGGTATCTATTCCTTCCAAATCCCCAGCGTACTTTCCAGGCCCCAAGGTGGTCCCGCCATGTCCACGTTGGTTTAAGTTTTCTTGTCCGGCAGGGGTGATCATTTGCAGGGCACGCATTTGTCTTCATAACAGTTTATTCCCCGCAACTGATATGGTTTGACAATGCGAGTCAGCATTTGTACCGGCCATTGCGTCTGCAAGCAATTCGAGGCATTCAGTTATCTTGTCTATCTGGTTTTCGGGCAGCTTTTCCAGTATTTCCTGATAGAACCTGTCGGAAACCCCATGGATTTTCTTAAGTCGCCCTGCGCCGAGTCGCGTCGGTTTTAGAATAACGGCCCGCCGGTTGCCGGGATCTTCCTTCCGTTCAACAAGGCCGGTTCCAACAAGTGAATCGATAGTCCGGCTGACAGTACTTTTGTCCAAATCCATTCGTCTGGCCAGTTCCGACAGGTTCAAGGGGCCGGCCTCTCCAAGTTCCACCAGAGTGTGGCATTGCACCAGTGTGACGCCACAGCAGGCCGTGCTCTTTTCCAGTGCCCGCTCCGCCTGTCGTTCCAATCGTCTCAATTGTGATCGAAAAGCCCGAATGTCCATTGCTCCTCCCAATAGTTGCATACAACAACAAATGTAAAGGGCAACTATACATTTGTCAACAGAAAAATAGTGCACTCGCGAAAAACGCGTTTTTGTCTGCAGCTAAGATGAGTCTAATCCTATTTCTATTCAGTAGAATAGATAAGCGGAGTCAAGACAAGCCAAGCATGAAGATTTTTCGTATCACTCTGAAGATACCGCCCAGAAAGGTCAGTCCGCCGATAATGGCAAACACGAGTCCAAATCCGAATGGCACATAAGAAACCAGTGTGGCTCCCGGTTCCAGAACCGAATCCGTGGGAACTTCCGGGTCATAGAACACCTTCACGGTTGCCCCGACAGGATATTTTTTTATAGTCTTCTTAGCATAACTGGTGCTGGAACTGCCACCGTCGCTCATGGTCACCTTGTCTCCAACATGCTTCTCTCCGTCGACTGTATATCGATAAGTAATCTGTGGTCTATACATAGTAGTTTTTCGTTTCTTTGATCCGCTCCCGCTGGTACTTTTGTAACTTGTAATGCTGGACTCCGTTACCGTTCCCTGAACCGATGGCCAGCTTTTTGATGCTTTGGCATCGTTCAGCATGCCTTTCCCCCACCACGCCAACCCGATGCCGACCGCGAGGAAAATCAATCCGATAAACAGGTTCTTCATGTTCCCTCCCCTTTTTTATTGAAACGGGAAAAAGAAATGATATTTTTCCGTTTCCACAAGCGATTCCGATAACAAAAACTGATTTATAAAATCATAGCATAATTCCTTAGATTTTACATTCTGTTACAGCCGGGAAACAGTTCTGAAAGATGCGGGCACTATATGCCGGCCAGTTTCCCTCGGTAAGCAATTGGGCGTTTCCGGTAATTGTTGACTCAATATAAAAATTGTCAGGAATTAAGCTCTTTTCTTTCCTAAAATGTTCTTCAGAGTTTTCGCCGGACATTTTGAGTAAGGTTTTAGATGACTGGATTCGGGAGGCTTGCCCGGATGTGGCATAACTGATAGACTATGGGCATGATGAATCTATACATTTCAGCTTCAGATACAAATGCGCCAGTCTCTGGGTACCATCACAAATTTCGGTGGTTGGACAATGCCTAAGCGTCGTTTTTCCGCAGTCATGGATTCCCTTCGGGAAGCATTGCCGTGGATCCTGGCCCGTGGAAGGGAAGCTGGTCTCACTGATGACCGCCTGTTCAAAGTGGAGTTGGCCTGTGAGGAGGCGTTGACCAACGTGATCCGGTATGCCTATCCGGACGGGGTGGGAGATATGTTGGTGTGGGCCGAGTCCGGGGCCAGAGGGTTCGAGGTCCGGATTATGGATGAGGGCGTTCCGTTCAATCCCGTTCAAATGGATTTGCCGGATACCGGTCTTTCTCTTGAAGACCGTGAGATTGGGGGATTGGGGATCCTGATGGCAAGTGAAATGGCGGATGAAATAATATACAGCAGAGACGGGAACCGGAATCGGCTGGTACTGATATGGAATTCTCAATAAAAGGGAGGGTCTTTGGAATGAAACGAACACTGTCTCGCCGCCTGATCCGGTATGTGCTACTGGCAATTTTGCCAATTCTGGCGCTTATCGTGGCAGTGGTGCATACGGCGGCGTCCAGAGAGCTGAGAGCGCAAACCGATCAGCAGGCACGACTCCTTACTGGGAATACGGTATTGAAAATCCGCCTGATTCTGAAACCGATTGTGGATATCCCTCAGACGCTGGCTTCTTCTCTTTTAGGAAAACAGTTGGATGAAGCCACTATAAGGGGAGTGTTGTCCCGGGCCATCCGGCTTAATGATGACGTATATGGTATGGCACTGGGGCTGGAACCGGGGGTTCTGGCGGGTAAGCAAGGTGAATTTTGCCAGTATGTGTTCCGGGACGGAGACGCCATCCGTTTTCGGCGCTTAGACACAGTTCAGTACCGCTACCGTCAGATGCCATGGTATGAAAAACCCCTCGCTGCCGGAAAGGCAATGTGGAGCGAACCCTATTTTGACAAGGGCGGCGGTGATGTACTCATGTCCACTTATTCGGTTCCAGTGACACGGCCGAATGGGAAAGTGCTGGGGATTGTGACTGCGGACATTTCTCTGAAAAGGCTTCGCGATGTTGTTCGGTCCATCCGGGTTCTGGAAACAGGCTTTGCGGTGCTGCTCTCGGCGACAGGACGGATCCTGGTATTCCGGGACGAGTCCATGGTGCTGAAGGAAAGTATGTTTTCACTGGCGAAGAAGCTAAGCTCCCCGTCCCTGACGGCATTGGGGACTGAAATGATCACGGGGAAATCCGGTGAAGGAACGGTTGCCTGTCTCGGAAATCATGAGAAGTTCCGGGTCGTTTATCAGCCGGTAGATGGCACCGGTTGGTCGATGGGCATTTTTCTTCCCGAACGTGAACTCTATGAACCTGTTCGCCGGCAGACACGAATTCTACTGATGGTAAGTCTGCTGGGACTGTTGTTCGTGTTGGGGGGCGTTGTACTGGTTTCCCGGAAGGCCACGGTTGAGATTCACGAGCTGTCAGACGTGGTGGCACAAATCTCCGAGGGGAATCTGGATGTGCCGATTCCTCCGGGATTCTCCACCCTGGAACTGCAACGGCTTGCGGATTCGTTTCGAACCATGCAGCAATCGCTGAAGGAGTATATTCAGAATCTGATCGAGACCACAGCCTCGCAGGAACGAATGGCGCAGGAGTTGCGTATCGCCCGGGACATTCAAATGGGCATCCTGCCGAAATTGTTTCCCCCGTTTCCTTCCCGTCACGACCTGGACTTATTTGCCATGATTGAACCGGCCCGTGAAGTGGGGGGGGATTTCTATGATTTTTATTTTCTGGATGAGTCCCGATTCTGTTTTGTGATCGGGGATGTGTCCGGCAAAGGAGTTCCCGCGTCGTTGTTTATGGCTGTGGCGAAAACCCTGTTGAAAGCGACTGCCGGCCCGAGTCAGGCCCCGGGAGCTGTGCTGAAGAAGGTAAATAGCGCACTGGCGGAGGGGAATACCCGTTCCATGTTTGTGACGGTGTTCATGGGCATTCTGAACCTGAAAACCGGCCGCCTGGATTTTGCCAACGGTGGGCACAATCCCCCGTTGTTGCTCCAGGGAGATGCCGTTGTCCAGTTGAAATGCAGGTCCGGTATCGCACTGGGAGCGTGGCGGGAGGCCACATACAACACGGAATCCATCCTGCTGGACGAAGAAGATGGCCTGTTCTGTTACACCGATGGTGTTAACGAGGCGTTCAATGACGCGAATGAACTCTATGGAATGGACCGCATGATTCAACGGGTTTCCAGTTCGAAGGAAAAGCCGTCAGAAGCGTTGATCAAAGAGGTTATTGACGATGTGAAGGCCTTTGCAGGGGAGACACCTCAGTCGGATGACATTACCATGCTGACGGTCAAGCGCCTGCTGGCAGTCGGCCCGGATGCGGGAAAGCTGGATGAGAGGGGGGGCGTATGAAAAAAGAATCTGGAGAATTAAGGGACTCTCCGGCCGTTCCCGTACTTGAAATGGATATGCGGGAGGTCCGAATGTTACCTGGGGCGGCCCGGGTGGCAGCTCAGCTTGTGGATGGGATCGTGGAGCAATGCGTCTGGGGCCGGGCGGATGTATCGGTGATTCATCGCCTGGATCCGGGCATAGCCCCGGAATTGACGGATATGGGCATCCAGACGGTTCAATTTCAGTCCCGGTTATCGGTGGCGGAAGATTTTCCGGCTTATCGAAAACAGATCCAGTACGGAATGCAGGCCGCATTTTCCCTGCTGCAGTATCCGGAGCAATTAGAGGCAGTTCTGGATCAACATGAAGCCCTCATTTTTCATTTTTCCGGTCATACATGGCTTGGCAGTCACTACCTGGTAGTGGAGTTTGTCCCTGAATCACATTTTCTCCGGATGACCATGGAGTGTGAAAATACCCGCTGCCTGGATCTGACACAGATTCCCCACCGGAAAGTGGATGCGGGAGAGAATTTTCTGTTTCTTCCCGATCGGGAACGGGTGGTGCTGGAATTGTTCCAGTCCATCCATGGAGAATCCTATAACCAGCAGACCGAGTATGACGAGATTCCCCAGCGGCAGAAGGCCCTGTTCAGGAACCTGCAAGATGGTGGGATGACGGATCTTGTGAAGATTAAGTTTCATTGGTCTAACACAGATATTCCGATGATTCTGGACAATTCCGACCGGACCACCCGGTGGTTCCTGGACAAGATGCTGTTTCTGCTGGAACACCAGAATGTGCTTCGAGATCTGGCAGCGGGCCAGCTGCTTCACGTGCAGGATCGGCGTTACAGTGCTTACCTGGACCTTTCCCAAGGCGGCAAGGTGCTGAACATCAGTTTCAATCGTCCCCGGAAGATCCGGGAGATGGATGAGTATGTCGACAAAATGCCCCGGGTCCGGGACTGGGTAGCCGGGGCCGGAGAAGAAATGGCCGGAGTTCGCGTGTTCCTGATTCATCACATGACAGCTGAGATCCTGGGAATGATCCACGGGATGGATCGGCTTGCAACGCCGTTTCTTCACGTCCTGTTCGTGAAATATCAGGGCCTGGTACCGGACAGCTTTCTGGAAAGTATCGGTTCCCTGCCAGCGGACCGTTTCCAGTTTCATGCCCTGCGTCACATTCGTTCCGAATCATCAATCGAGGGGAGCTACCTCCTGTCCGACCAGTATTCACCGGTTGCGCGGCTGTCCGAATTGAAAACCGCCCTTGGAACCGGTGAAAAGGATTTCTTTACAGCTATGCGGTTGACGGCGGGGCACCTGTTTTTCCGGGACGCTGTCCAAGCCAGGAAAAAAGGCGAATCCATTCTGCTGGTGGAAGACGGGGGTTATCTGGCGCCGGAAATCAACCGGCTTTCCCTGGAGGGCCGCACCCTCGGGGAAGCCCTGTCCCATTTCGATCTGAATGCCCTTGCAGCAGAATTGCCGGTTACAGAAAAGGAAATGAAGTTGAAAGGCTGGCTGGCGTCTTTTTTTGCTGGCAGTGTGGAGCATACACGAAACGGATATGACTACCTGCAGGATGTTGAAAAGCGGTTCCACAACCTGGCTTTCCCTGCGGCAACCATCGCGGTATCCAGGCTGAAGCGGGGAGAAGAGGCAATGGGGACATCTACCTCTATTGTTCATGCGGTGGAGAGTATTCTTCATGGCCAGGGGAAGATGCTGTGCTACCGGAACGTAGTGGTGCTGGGTTCCCGAGGCGCTATCGGGTCCAACCTGATGCGGGAACTCAGCAATCGCCTGTCCGGGGGCCGGGTTGCGGGTGTGGACCTGGTGTGTGACGAATTGCCCGGAAAAGGGGAGATCCCCGAAGCCCGAACCATTGAAGAACTGGGAGAAGAGCGGTTGCGAGACAAGGACCTGTTCGTGGGAGTAACAGGAAAGTCCGTGTTGTCCCGTGAATTTCTGAACTGGCTCCTGCTGAACGGGGAGAAACCGGACCTTTACTTTGCAAGCGGTTCCACTAAAACGGTGGAATTCGCTTCGCTGATTCAACTGCTTCAGGACATCCGTTCGGGAGCCATTTCATCCATTGACGGTGTGGAAGTCCGGCTGGAAACCGTTGATATCCGGGACCCCCAGACCGGCGTCATCCAGGGCAGTCAATACCGCCTCTCCATGGAGCCGGAAAACGGAAAGGGAAAGCGGATCCGGAACATCTACCTTCTGGCCGGTGGTATGCCGGTGAATTTTCTCTACTACGGAGTGCCATCGGAGATGTTTGACCGGGTGCTGAAACAGTTGATGCAACTGTCCTGCTGGCTGGTGGAACAGCATAAAACCGGCCGGGCGATTCCCCCAAAACTCCTGGCGGTAGATAAAGAAATTTCCCTGGAAGAACTGGGAGACGAGTCCTGACTCAGTGATCGAAGTGAAATTTTACCGTTGCCAGTCCGTTTTTCTGTCCCATCTCTATCTGGTCCGGGTAGCGTTTCAGCATCCGGAATGCCAGCTCATCTGTTTCAGGGATACGATCGAGTGAAATGGCCTCTTCTCCGGAAACCGTTTCCGGGATACTGCCGGGATAGCTTGCCGTCAAATTCAGGTTGAATTCGTCAAAACCAGCGGTGACTTCAATGGATTCTGCCGGTTTTGGCTGTGTAGCCACCAGTTCTTTCAGTTCATCCAGCGCTGCTGCGGCCCGGTAAATGATTTCGGGACGGGCACCCCACTGTTTGCCCATGCGTTCCATCTGCTGGAAAACGGTGTCAGAGGAGTCTCCAACTGCCATGCTGAATGTTTTCCGGCTGGAAATGCCGATGCGGAACAGCAGATTCAGCAATACAGCCAGCACCGCTGACAGGGACAGCGAAGATGCTACAACGGGATGGATCCAGTGGGGGACGTTCTGATAGATCTGAGGGGCAAGGTCAGCGCTTAGGCCGAAAATAATGGAAAATCCCACCACGAATGTTTTCCTGGCATCCATCATCCGGGACGTGATGATCTGGAAACCGGCCACAACCATGAAACTCAGCGCGAAAATCAAAACAGAACCCATCAGGGGACGGGGCATAACGGCGAAAAGAACGGAAACCTTTGGGAAGAATCCGGCCACGATGAGGAGTCCACCCATCCACAGGGCGACCCGCCGACTGGTGACACCGGTGGCAATGGTCAGTCCCAGGTTTGCGGAAGACGTGGACTGGCCCATGCCGCCCAATACGCCGGCGGTCAGACACCCGGCGCCGTCCGCCAGGATTCCGCCGCTGATGTTCTCCATATCCGGGCGCTTCCAGGAGCGGTCGTTGATTTTCTGTGCGGTGATCATGTCCCCGATACTCTTCAACGATGAACAGATCATGGCAATACCGAACGGCAGAATCATGTCGCCACGAAAGGCCCACCCGGGATGGTGAAGGAATGGAACCCAGGCGATGGATGACCCCCGGATCTGCGCAAGGTCTTCCGGCCGGATGACACCGGTGA
Source organism: uncultured Holophagae bacterium (assembly GCA_964599895.1). Taxonomy (GTDB): domain Bacteria; phylum Acidobacteriota; class Holophagae; order Thermotomaculales; family Thermotomaculaceae; genus UM-FILTER-49-7. The sequence goes on along the minus strand of CAZRHT010000032.1, from coordinate 10,692 downwards.
AAATGGCCAGGACATAGCCCACCACCATGGCCACCAGTACGCTGAACATCTTGAGCTTGCCCTTCGTCCAAACATTGATGGCCACCATGGTACTGAGGGTGACGATGGAGACCAGCAGCTCGGACGGCTCAATCACCGTATCCGACCCGCCCAGGCCAACAAAATTCTTTGTGGCCAGTCCCACCACGGAAATGCCCACCATGGTGACAATGGTGCCGGTGACTTCCGGTGGGAACAGTGCCCGCATCTTTCGCAGAAAACGGGAAAAAACCATTTCCAAGCTGCCTGCGAAGACAGTCATGCCCAGCATCAGGGGGACACCACCCACCTGAACCGCAAGGAGAGAGGATGGAATAAAGGATGGTCCGCAGATCTGAGGGATCAGAAAGCCGGAACCCATGGGGCTGCGTTTGATTGACTGGAGCATAACACCCACTCCGCCTGCAATCATGGATACACTGACCAGGAACATGGCCTGTTCCTGGGAGGCATTGATGGTTCGGACAATTAAGACCGGAAAAACCAGCGAAATGGCATAAACAGAAATATGCTGGAGCCCTTGGAGTAGGGAAATCCACGGAGGCGGAACCTCATCCACCCAGTAGGCGATGTTCTCTGGGCGTTTCATCTTTCTGCGTTTTCTTTGAGAATGCTGACGGCGTTCTTCAGGTCATCGGCAAATGTAAAGAACTGGGTGAACCCCGCCAGGTCGAAGATTTCCCTGACCTGAGGCTGAATAGCGCTGAGGACAATTCGGGTACTGTTCATCCGGGCGATTTTCGCCGCCTGGAGGAAGACGCGGAGCCCGGAACTACTGATGTAGCTGAGCTCTTCAAGGTAAAAAATCGTGTCGGCCGGATGTGTCTCCATCCGGCCGATGACGTTTTCCTCGAATTCAGGCGCCGATACCGAATCCAGTTTGCCGTTAACACTGTACTGAACATGGGTTTTATTGACGATGGTTTCAACCTGCATATGGCCCCCTTTCGTTTATCTTAACCAATCTTTGGATACAACAATTCTATCACTTTTTCACTTGTCCGGGGAAACGGGAGCCGTTGTCTTACCTGTTTTTCCCCGGGGGCATTTCCAAGAGAACCTTCAGGGAACCCGGTGTTGCGGCCAGCTCAAAGGCATAGATCGCCTGCTCCAGCGGAAAGCGCTTTTCTATCAGGGCTTCCACGTCCAGCCCATCGGACAGAGCCCTCAATGCCGGCTCAAACCGGCCGCAGCGGGAGCCCAGAACGGTGATTTCGTTCACCACCACAGGGGTCATATCCAGGGGTTTGGAATTAGATACCGTTGTTTTCAGGACAAGAATGCCCCGGGGCCTGACGTGGCGGATGGCGGTTTCGAATCCGGAGACAGAGCCTGTGGCATCCACCACCACATCGAATTGTTCATTTTTCAACTCATTGAGGAGAAGGGTGGTGATGCCGGGCCCCTCCGCCAATGCCAGTTTGCCGGGATGCTTTCCGATGTGCGTCAGGGCTGTGGCAGCGCTTCGCAGTGCCCGATTGGTCAATAGCCCCAGCTTCCCGTCACCTAGGATCGCAACCGTCATTGCGGGTTGCAGGTGTAACTGCTCGAGAATTTCGAAACCGGCGGCCAGCGGCTCCACCAGAACCGCGGATTCATCGGACAGGTGTTCCGGGACCGCCAAAAGATTGCGTATTGGCAATGTCAGGTATTCGGCCATGGCACCGTCCCTTTTCTGGATGCCCAGCACCTGCCGGTTGGGGCAATGACGCTCCATTCCTTTGTTACACCAGCTGCAATCCGGGGCATGGCAGCCGATGTTGATTTCACCGACGACACGTTGGCCAACCCATCCTTGGCCAACGCCGTTTACCGTTTCCACTGTTCCGACAAATTCATGGCCCGGAGTGCCGGTGAATCCGGCATACCCCCTGAGAATTTCCATATCTGTCGAGCAGATACCGGCCAGTTTTACCCGAACCAGTGCCTCTCCGGGGGCGGGTTTTGGTACCGCTTTCTCACCGAGGCTCAAGTTTTTGCCGTCAAAACGCAGGGCTTTCATGTTTATGTGACTCCGGAACCGTCATTCTCAACTGCAACCGAAAATGCCTGTACTGTCATTTTGTCTCCAGCTAACTATATGATTTATAAATGTATGCCAAAAGTCTATTCCTGTCAAAGTTTTTATTGGAATAACTTTTCCGGCATTTTGCCGATTACATTCTGTTACAGCCGGGAAACAGTTCTGAAAAAAACAGGCTCCATACTCTCATTGTAAATTTCACTGGCGACCAGTTGGGCGCCCATATGCCGCTTGACGGCAAAGGAGGAAAGAATGAGGAAAATTATGGGACTGATGGCAGGACTTGCGGTATTGTCCGTGACAGCAATGGCGGGGCCTGCCGGTGTGCAGCGGGGTTTGGATGAACGGCTGTTCGGTACCTTTGTCCAGCACCGGGCGGAAATGAATCTCACGGAGGAACAGAACACCCAGGTGGATGCTTTGCTGAAGGAAATGAAGGACGCGAAAATCGCAACCTGGCAGCGTGAGGTTGAACACATTCAAAAGGCCTTGGCATCTTTTGTGTCTGATGAGTTTGAACCCGGCCTGATGCTTCCGATCCCTGCGGACATTCTGGCTGAAATGAGCCGGACGTATAACTTATTCATGGCTCAGGAAACAAGTAAGCTGCACGGAATTCTGACACCGGATCAACGCCAGCAGCTGGTTGATCTGATGGCCGCGCAGAGAACAGAAGAATAAACCCCCCGAAGGGAGACCGGGTCGACACGGTCTCCCTTCTTCTTACCCCTTCACAACTCAGTATTCCTGCCTCAGAACAGATACGCTATAATTGTAGGCTATGGATCATAAGCAAGATAAGGATCGGCGACCTTCGGCGCTGAGAGGCAAACAAAACAGACTGGAAATCAGGAACTGACATGAAAGCTGAGCTTACAACCGGGCCGATCGGCCGGACCCTTGCCCGACTCACCGCGTACATGATTTTCGGATTTTTTGCCACCATCGCCTTTAACCTGGTGGACACCTGGTTTGTGGCAAAACTGGGAACTGAAGAGTTGGCGGCCATGGGATTTATTTTTCCGGTGGTCATGATTATCGGTGCTATTGCGATCGGGCTGGGAGTCGGGACATCTGCCCTGGTCTCCCGTGCCATCGGGGAAGGAAACCAGGAGAAAGTTCGGAGACTGACAACTGATTCACTTGCCCTGGCATTGGGAGTCGTTCTTCTCTTCGTGGTGATTGGACTTCTTACCATTAATCCGATTTTCAGGATGCTGGGTGCTTCCCCGGAAATATTAAAGCTGATCCGGATCTACATGCTGATCTGGTATCCCGGAATGATGTTTCTGGTCATTCCCATGGTGGGAAACAACGCCATCCGGGCCACTGGCGACATGAAGTTTCCCAGCATAATCATGATGTTTTCGGTATTCGTAAATCTGGGAATGGACCCCCTTCTAATTTTCGGCATCGGCCCCTTCCCCCGGTGGGGTATTGCCGGGGCAGCGGCTGCAACCGTTGTGGCACGGGCATTGACGCTGGTGCTGATGCTCTTTGTTCTTCAGAAGCGCCATCGTATGTTGTCGTTTGACTGGCCCGGTTTCCCGGCAATGGTACAGTCCTGGAAGTCTATAATGAATCTCTCAATTCCTGCTGCCGGGTCCAACCTGATCCGGCCCCTCGGCGTAGCTGTGGTGACGGGTATTGTGGCCCGGTTCGGTCCGGAGGCGGTAGCGGGATACGGGGTCTGTACACGGGTGGAAACCCTTGCGTTGATGGTTCTGATTTCTCTGGCAACAGTCTTAAGCCCTTTTGTGGGCCAGAACCTCGGTGCCGGCAGATTGGACAGGGTACAGGGTGCGATTCGCAGGGCTCACCTGTTCTCGCTGGGATGGGGCGGATTCTCAGCAATTGTATTGTTCATAACGGCAAGACCCATTGCCCATATGTTCAGCCGGGATGCTGAAGTTATCAAAACCATCGTCTTATATCTGCGAATTGTTCCTATCGTCTATGGATTTCGGGGTGTATTCGGCCTTTCAAATGGCGTTTTGAATGTGTTGAAACGGGCGTGGGATGCCATGGCCCTTTCGGTAATTCAGATGTTTGGCCTGTTGATCCCAGGCGCGATCCTGGGTGCGAAGCTGTGGGGACTTGCCGGTCTGTTTGGCCTCAGTGCACTGTCCTTTGTTTTTGCCAGTGGAATGGCTGCCTGGTGGTTAGGCAGGCGTATGAAGATACTGAATCGCACAGAAATGTAACGATTCTATTGCCTCTGTATCTAATAAAATGAATTCGAGTCTTGACAACGCGAATTCACGGGACTACGATAGTTGCTTGTGGGAGGATGATATGCCAATTTACGAATACCAGTGCAGTGATTGCGGCCAGGAAGAAGAAGTTCTTCAGCGGGTCAGCGATCCGGTATTGACACGCTGCCCGAAGTGCGGCGGCGCGTATCACAAAAAAATCAGCTCGCCCGCTTTCCAGTTTAAAGGGAGCGGATTCTATGAGACAGACTACAAAAAATCGTCCCATGCAACTGATACTGTTGCCGCAGATTCTGTGAAGAAAGCCGACAAGTCGGAAACAAAATCTGAAAGCAAGTCTGAAACAAAACCGGAAGCAAAGCCGGAAACAAGCTCACCAAAGACAGGCCCACCAAAAGAAAATAGCCTCGTATCTTAGGCTCACCTTAAAACTGTCTTACCTAATATAGTGCCCCGCTTCAAGCGGGGCATTCTTCTTTCCGGCCCCGAGCGCAGTGCGAGTGAAAGTGCAAGGTAGAGAGTTCAAGACACGGAATTGATATTCCCAGCCTTCCGGAACCATTCACCATCCACCATTCACCATCCACGAAGGCTTTGCCGCCACACCCATCACTCATCACAGTGCCGAAGGCACGACATCACCCATTCCGGCCGCATTTCTGGTATCATAAACCGTCAAAAAAAGTTGAAAGAGGGAATAATGAATCAAAAACCTGTTCGCGTTCGTTTTGCTCCCAGCCCCACCGGCCACCTCCATGTAGGGGGGGCAAGAACAGCGCTTTTTAATTGGCTCTACGCAAGGAATCGCGGCGGCAAGTTTATTCTTCGGATTGAGGACACTGACCAGGCAAGATCTACTCTGGAATCTGAAGAGATGGTCAAACATGATTTGAAATGGCTGGGAATGGATTGGGACGAAGGGCCGGAAATTGGCGGTGACTTCGGTCCCTATCGCCAGTCTGAGCGAATGGAAATCTACCGGAACTACGCGGAGCTGCTCCTGGCTGAAGGGAAGGCCTACCGCTGTTTCTGTACCGACGCGGAACTGACGGAAAAACGAGAAAAGGCAGAAGCTGAAAGCAGCTCTCCCCACTACGACGGTACCTGTCTCCGGCTCAGTGCGGCTGAGATTGAAGAAAAGATGTCAGCCGGCGTACCTTTTACCATTCGCTTCAAAGTTCCGGACAAGGACTACACCGTTTATGACATGATCCGGGGCGCGGTCCATTGGGAGCCCGGCACACTGGGCGACTTCATTGTCCTCAGGTCCGACGGAATGCCGGTGTACAACTTCTGTGTGGTTGTGGATGACTATCTGATGGAAATTTCCCATGTTGTAAGGGCAGAGGAACATCTCCCCAACACCCTGCGCCAGCTCATGCTCTATGAGGCCTTTAACTGGAAGGCACCGAAATTCGCCCACGCCTCGTTGATTCTGGGTCAGGATCGCAGCAAACTTAGCAAGCGGCATGGCGCTACCTCGGTCGGACAATTTGAAGAAGAAGGCTACCTGCCGGAAGCTATGGTCAATTATCTGGCTCTGCTGGGATGGAACGAAGGAAAGGACCGGGAAGAATACACAATTCCGGAACTCGTCAAGGCCTTCTCTGTGAAGCGAATCAATAACAGCCCCGCGGTGTTTGATATGGATAAACTCCACTGGCTCAATGGCATTCACCTTCGCAAACTGACTGATGAACAGCTGCTGGAAGTTGGAGCCCCCTTTCTGGTAAAGGCATTTCCATTTCTGTCTTCCATGGTGGAGGCTCACAATCCCTGGATACAGGCAGCCTTGAACATGGAAAAGAATAAAATGGTTCTCCTGTCCGAACTGGGAGAGCGGTTACAATTCCTGTTCCACTACGAATTGAAGGGAAATGAGGAAATGGAGACATTTTTTGCTGAAGAAGCCCATCTCGCTGCCGGGAGATTGATGTCTGAGCGGATCCTTGCTGTGAAAGAACTGACTCCTGAAAGCTTCTGGGAAGCCGCCATGTCAATTAAAGAAGATGGATTCAAAGGGAAAGCACTCTTCCATCCCCTGCGGGCACTTCTGTCCGGGGCACTTTCCGGGCCGGAACTGGATGTCATGGTCCCGGTGCTCCTGTCCGGCGCCGAAATCCCGAAACTCATATCCATTCCGGAACGCTGCCGGAAATTCCTTGAGGTTTTTGGAAAATGATCATATACGGCGTCAACCCGGTCAGGGAAAGCCTGGTATCGAACCGGATACAAATAAGCGCCATCTATTTCAGTACAAATAAACTGGGATTTGAATCAAAGGGCTTGCCGGTTTTCAGAAAGAGCCGGGATTTTATCGGGAAACTGACCGGTACGTCCTCCCATCAGGGGATAGCGGCTGATATTGGCGAATTCCCCTACGAGAGCGAAGCGTCCATTCTGGCGCTGTCAAAACCGCAGGTAAACCTCGTGATGCTGGATCGGGTCAACGATCCCCATAACCTCGGCGCGGTCATCCGTGTCTGTGACGGTGCCGGCATGGATGCTGTGATCATCGGAGAAAAGTTTGGAACTGGCGTAACTCCCACGGTCTTCAAGACCTCGGCAGGAGCAGCAGCCCATGTACCCATCATTCGGTCGCAATCCCTGGCTGGAATTACGGAACAATTATTGAAAGCTGATTTTACTGTCTTTTCCGTAGAAAACGGTGTGGATGCCATTTCGTTGAACGATGCAAATACACACCTTTCCACTCGCAACCTTTTTATTTTTGGTAGCGAGGGTGAAGGGATTTCCCGTGCACTCCTGAGAAAAAGCCACCACATTGTCACACTTCCCATGCGGGGCCATGTAAATTCTTTGAATTTATCTACATCCGTTGCCGCTACCCTCTACAAGCTCTTTTGAACCGAAAGTTCAAAAGAGCTTGAGTGCAGGTGAAAGTGCGAGTGCGAGGCAGAAAAAAAGGCAGGGAATTGGAAGCGGACCGATGGTCCGCGTGAATGGTGGATAGTGGATGGAGGATAGCCGAGAATGAGAAGAGGCAGGGAAAATCAATTCCCTGCCTTTTCTTTTTCTTATCTTAACTTGTCACTCATCACCCATCACTCATCACTCATCACCCATCACTTCTTGTCCAGCTCCGAAAGCATCACTTCCACAGCGGTTTCCAGCTGCTGGTCCCGTCCGGTGCTGACAAGTGCCGGTTCATTCATCACCTTGATGTCCGGTTCCAGCTGGTCACCTTCAAGGGGTTTGCCCGCGTTGCTGTCCACCGCCATATTGGGGATTCCGTACACCAGGGATGAATCCTGCAACTGCTCCCACCATACAAAAGTACAGGTGCCTGCGACCGGCATGCCGACGATTTTTCCCAGCTTCAGTTCGTGATAGGCCCACGGGAAGCAGTGAGCATCGGAATAGTTCCCTTCAGAGGCAATCACTACAGAGGGCTTTGTCCATTTGTCGTGAGACTCCTGGCCGACAGTGCCCTGACGGGGCGGTTTGAAGCTCATGTACTTTTTCCCGTTAAGGAATGTGACCAGGTCATCCACGAGGTCACCACCTCCGTTGAAGCGGGTATCCACAACCAGTGCTTCTTTGTCTGACATGCGTCCCAGTGCCTCGCTGTAGAGCTCCCGATAACTGCTGTCGCTCATGCTGCGAATATGCACGTAGCCGAGGCGGCCTTTGGATAGACGATCCACTTCTTCCCGGTTTCGTTTCACCCAGCGAAGGTACAGTTGTTGGGCCATTTTCCCCCGTGATTCCGGTTTTATTGTTTCATTCCACCGCTTCTTGCCTGCCGGGTCAAACAGGGACAACAACACCTTCTCTCCCGCTTTTCGGTTTAGAAGCTGGTTCACATTAATAGAGGGGGAGAGCAACACACCGTTGATTTTTTCAATCACGATGCCGGGAGCAATGCGTGTGTCTGCCCTGTCCAGAGGACTTTTTTCGAGTACTTCTTCTACTTTCAACCCGTTCCCGGTGTACTTGTTGTCAAACAGGAGGCCCAGCGACGCGGTCTGGTCGCCTTTCGGGTCCATGGCGTAATACCGGCAGCCGGTGTGGGACGCGTTGAGTTCTCCCAGCAGTTCACTGAGCATTTCGGCAAAATCATGATTGTTGTTGATGTCGGGAAGGTAGGCCCGGTACTCTTTACCCAGCGCCTCCCAGCGGTTGTTTTTCAACGGAGATTCACGGTAGAGACGCTTTTGAATCTCACGCCACACATGGTCAAACATCGCTCTTCGTTCCGCCTGCCTGTCCAGAACCATTTCTCCACTGGGTGAAATTGTCTTTGTCTTTCCTGATTTAATGTCCACCCGTGTCACTTTCCCCGAGGCCCGTACAAACACATATTTTCCTTCTGGCCCCAATTTCAAGTCTCCACCGCTCCGGCTTCCAAGGTGGGCCAGAACCTTTGTTTTGTGTTCCCGCAGGTCCGTAACCCAGAGCTCGTATTTCTTTTCAAACTTTGCCATGAAGATAAGCTTTTCGGCATCTGGTGTGACAACGGCGCCGGAGAGGAAAGCCGACTGCTCGGTCAATCGGACTTTTCTGTCCGCTAAACCGTCAAAATCGATCGAAATTGGCTTAATTTCCTTCTTTTTCTCTTCTTTTTTAGCCTTTTTGTCGTCTTTTTGCTCTTTTTCGGCCTTTTTTGCCTCTTTTTCCGCTTCTTTTACCAATTCCATCTCTTCTTTTGTGAGCTTGAACCGGTCATAGGCCTTTTTCGTGGCAAAAAGCGCGTACACATCCATCTGGCTCCTGCCGGTGCTGGCCAGAGAATGAAGCCCGTCCCGGTTGGAAAACCACAACATCATGCTGCCCTTCGCCATCCATGTTGAGCCCACATCACTGAATCCGCTGTTGGTAAGGTTGATCGGGGCCTTCCCTCCTTCAGCGGGGACCAGCCCCATTTCCGAGCTGAAATACGTGGTGTTCTGAAACTCAACCAGAAACCATTTCCCGTCCGGTGACCAGTCATACCATTGGTCTCCGTCGGTGTACGAAAAATTGTACTTGCCGGGGAGTATTGTTCGTACCTTACCGGATGCAAGATTCAGTACTTTCAGTATTGTTTTTTCCTGGATGAATGCCACTTCCTTTCCATCGGGAGAAAACCTGGGCATGGCAGTGTCTTCCGGTGTTTCCAGAACCGGGGTCTCATCAAAAAGTGTCGCGTTGAAAAAATATTTCTCATCCGGTTGCCGGAGTTTGCTCTGATAAATATTGACACTCCCATTTCTTTCAGATGAGTAGAGAATCGTTTTGCCGTCCGGGCTGAAGCTGACATCCCGTTCCGCGCCGGCTGTCCGGGTAATCTGGCGGGTTTTGCCGCTTTCGACCGAAACGGCGAACACGTCGCCGCGAAAAATGATGGCAATTTCCTTTCCGTTTGAGGAGACGGCAAAATCAGTGGCTTTTCCAACGTCCAGGAGGTCATTACCGGTTCCTGCGGGGTCCTCCTGAATCCGGATCGCGACTTTTTTCGCGGCTTCTCCGGGCTTCATTGAATAGATTTCGCCCTTAAAGCCGAAGCAGAGAGTTCCGGCGTCTGTCATTGATAAAAAGCGAACAGGGTCCCCTTCGAAGTTGGTCAATTGCTTCGGTTTGGCGGATTCATCCAGGGGCATGCTGTACACATTGAACGTGCCGCTTCTTTCACTGAGAAAATACACGGTCTTTTCGTCTGCGGAAAGCAGGGGGTTCCGGTCTTCTCCCGGAAAAGTTGTAAGGCGCTTGAAGCTGCTTTTTGTGAGGTCGGCAACCCAGAGATCGTGGGCAACGGAAGAAACATGATGTTTTCGCCACTGGTCTTCAATCCCGGTTTTGTCCTGATAAATAATGCGATTGCCGTCCCGGAAAAACCGGGTTTTCTCCGCGGGAATTGTCAGGAGCTGCCTCGGCTCGCCCCCGGTGACGGAGACCTGGTACAGTTCGGACAATGATCCGGTTGGAAAAAGACGGGAATCCGGGGCATCCACCCGGGAAGAATTGAAGATAATCGCCTTTCCGTCCGGTGTGAAATCAGAAGGGAAATCACCGGCGGAATGATAGGTCAACCGGGTAGCAGAGCCACCATCGGACGGCATTACAAAAACATCATAATTGCCATGCCGATTTGACGCGAAGGCGATCTGTTTCCCGTCATGGGACCATACCGGCATGAAGTCATGACTGGCATCCAGTGTCAATGGGACCGCAACACCGCCAGCGGCATTGACCCGATAGATATTTCCACGAAAACTGAACACAATAGCAGTACCATCCGGTGAAATTGCCGGATAACGCATCCAGGTTGGACTGTCCGCGGCCGCGCCGGGCTGTGCCATACACAGCAACACAATGACAAAGGTAAAAAACAGAATTGATTTCTTCATGAATCCTCCGTTCCCTCATTTTTTTACATAACAGCCCATTGTACGAAAAAATCTTCGGAATGTTAAG
>CAZRHT010000031.1:0-32884 GCA_964599895.1 uncultured Holophagae bacterium | reverse complement strand
CTCGAAGCGGCACGTGTGTTAAACTGCGGCCATTATGGTGTATCTGATACTTTCAATTGTCTGCAGCACAAGCATTGCCCTATTGTTGAAATACGGTGAGCAGAAAAACCGGGATCGGCTGACTGTCATTACGTTCAACTATGTGGTGGCCGTTGTCATGAGCCTGGGTTTTTCTCTGGCGGAGGGGGCTTTTGAGGGGATGGGAGCCACTCCTGGGCAGCTTATCCATGCTTTCAGCGTATGGCTTCCAGTTTCTCCTGTGTCGAATTCGGTGAGTATGGCCTGGGCTGTAAAGGTGGGGATTTTGGGCGGGCTGGCCTATTTTGGCGGATTCATGATGTATCTGAGGGGGATTCGCTCTTCCGGTGTGGCGTTGACTGGGGCCATTGCAAGAATCGCAATTGTGATTCCACTGCTTGTGGCGGTTATGATCTGGAATGAGCGACCGAATCTCCATCAGTGGGTCGGAATTACAATTGCACTCTTGAGTATTCTTGTGGCCCAGCTTTCGATTTCCGATGTTAAGAAACTGAGACATGTCAGAACCACGCTGCTTATGGTGTTTCTTCTGGTGGGAACGGGAGAGCTGGCGAACAAACTCTTCCAGCAGTATGGATTGGTTCAGCATAAGTCACTGTTCCTGCTTACGGTATTTGGTACTGCGCTTGTTGTCAGTCTCTTTTTTCTCATTCGAAGGTTTCGATCGGTCCAATTATCAGATGGGGTTCTTGGCCTGATTTTGGGTGTGCCCAATATGCTCACATCGTATTTCCTGATCCGGAGTTTTGCTTCTGTTCCGGCTTCTGTGGCATTTCCCGTCTATGGTGCCGGAACGATAGTGCTGATTTCATTGGGTGGTCGATTTATATTTGCTGAAACTCTGAGGAAGCGGGAGTGGACAGCGATTGCTCTGGCGGCGCTGGCTGTTGTTTTGATGAGCTGGTCGTAATATCAGCCCGTCGGGCTGCGTGGATGGTGAATGATAAGAATCAGAAAAGATCGATTGAAGAAGAAGTGATGAGTGAAGAGAGCCATTTCTCCCGGATGTTTGATGCCCACGCCAACACACAGCGCCCAGTTCCCAATCTGTCAGAACACTGAACACATCTGTATTCAACCTTGTCTGTACTTGCCTTTTTCCCCCGAATACGTTATTTTTCTTTGTGGACAGAACGGAAGAAAGAGGTACGTAAATGAGGCTGAAGCCGAGGCAGATAGTAGTTGTTGGACTGTTGGTTCTGGCAGTCGTGGTCTCTATTTTCTTTCTTACCCGACCAAAACCCATACCCTTGAAAAGATTAGTGGAGCAACCGCCATACCAGAATGAGACTGAATATGAACATTGGCTGGAGGGTGAGATTCTTCCCGGGAAAGGGTTTGAGGATTCCATCCTCGCGGCGGATGGATTCGATCTGCAGCAGGCAATGGGAGTTGTGAACGCGCTCCGTGGTGAGGTGGATTTTCGCCGTTTGAAAGCTGGGCAGTCATTCAGAATTCTTCTTTCACCGGACGGAAAGCAGATCGTGAAGTTTGTTTTTCAGCCGGACATGATCACGCGCCACAGCCTGATCTGGAACAGGGAAAAAAAAGATTTCGATTATAAACTGACGGTTTTGCCCACCCGGAAGCGAATCCGCTTCATCGAAGGAAGCATTCAGACGACGTTGAATCAGGCACTGAAAGACAGGGGGGACGTTTCGAACCATGTCCGTAACACTGCCAACGGGGTGCTGGAATGCCTGGTAAATTTTCGACGTTTAGCACGGAAAGGCGACCAGTACCAGCTGATGGTAGAGGACAATATGTACCATGGAAAGATCGTGCCCCCAAGCCTTGTTCTCTACGCCGGCTATCGGGGGAGAAGAACGGGCTTTCACGAGGGTTTTCGCTACGATGACGGAAAGGAAGGTTCTGTATGGACCGGTCACTACAATAAGGAAGGGAAGGCACTGGTTCATTCGTCGTTGCGCTATCCACTTAATCGAATCCATGTGACTTCAACCTTCGGCTGGCGGCGGCACCCGGTGACGGGGAGAAAATCTTTTCACCACGGCGTGGATTTTCGGGCCAGGAAGGGAACGCCTGTGTTTGCTGTAGCAAAGGGCCGTGTTGTGCGGGCCGGATTTTCGAAGCTTGATGGGAATATGGTTGTTTTAAAACATATGGATGGCACCCGAACGTATTATCTTCATTTAAGTCGCATTATGGTGGGGAAGGGGCAGTTGGTTTCAGCCCACCAGGAGATTGGCTTGTCGGGGAGGACCGGTCGGGTTACAGCCGCGCATCTCCATTTCGGAATCAAGTCACCGAGGGGTAAGTGGTTGAACCCGCTCAATGTCAGGATGATCGCTGCGGCAAAACTGACGAAAAGAAAATTGGCCCGGTTTAGGGCTCAAGTTGAAGAAATCAGGGCAAAACTGAACCACGAATTGGCTCTCTTGCACCGTTTTCCAGATGGCAGTGTAGGGATTACAGGCACCCTGCCCCGGAAATAGCGGTTTGTCTTCCCATTCTTGATTAAAATCGGAATACGATCAAATTCGCCAACCTCCCAATATATGATCTTGCGAAGAAGCAGATGGACAGTACCCGGGAACAACGGCTATAATCTATTTTGATGAAACAATAAGTCGACAAATATGGACCTGGCAGATAAAAGCCCCTGTAAAGGGTCCAATGTGCCTGGATCTGAAATGGAGAGGTGTATGAATAAGACTCGGAAATCTTTCATGGCCGGTTTTCTTAAACTTGAATCAGCCGGTGGCATCATTCTCATGGTTGCGGCTGTTCTTGCCGTTCTGTGCGCGAATACACCGTTGCGATCTTATTATAATTTGCTTCTTGATACACCTGTTGCAGTTCGTGTCGGCGGTCTGGAAATCGCGAAACCTTTACTGCTGTGGATTAATGATGGATTAATGGCCGTGTTCTTTTTTCTCGTGGGTCTGGAGTTGAAACGGGAGCTCGTTGAAGGGGAACTTTCGGATAAGAAAAACATAATTTTACCCGGCATTGGTGCCATTGGCGGTATGGCGCTTCCGGCAATTGTCTATATCTATTTCAATACTGGTGATGCCACGGCCATGGCAGGTTGGGCAATTCCCGCAGCAACTGATATTGCTTTTGCTTTAGGAGTTTTGTCCTTGCTGGGGTCACGGGTGCCAAGATCCATAAAGGTTTTTCTTACCTCTCTTGCTATTTTTGATGATATCGGGGCAATCGTAATCATCGCAGTTTTCTACACGGCAAAGATCTCATTTGCCGCGCTGGGTGTTGTCGCTTTCTGCATTCTGGTTCTTTTTATGTTGAACAAACGCAATTCAGAATCAAAAAGCCTGTATATTCTGGTCGGAGTAATAATGTGGGTGGCTATGTTGAAATCAGGGGTGCATGCAACACTGGCGGGTGTTATCCTGGCCATGTTTATTCCAATGAAATCGAAATCGGACAGCAATTATTCTCCGCTCAAATCCATGGAACATGATTTACATTCAGCAGTTGCTTTTTTTGTCCTGCCGGTTTTTGCTTTTGCGAATGCTGGTATCAACTTCGCAGGTGTGGGGGCAGAACAAATCCTTCACGGTGTTCCATTGGGGATCGCACTGGGCTTATTTGCAGGAAAACAAATAGGTGTTTTTATCTTCTGCTGGCTGACAGTCAAGCTGGGATTGAGCAGACTCCCGCATGGCATGTCCTGGACATCTTTGTATGGCACGGCGGCTCTATGCGGAATCGGTTTTACGATGAGTCTGTTCATCGGATCACTCGCATTCGAACAGACGGGTGTCAATTTTCTGTTTGATGAGAGGCTTGGTATTGTTCTGGGATCACTGGCTTCCGGTTTCGTTGGATTTCTGGTGTTGCGTTTCAGCTTGAGTTCTGGAAATAAGGTCAGCTAAGCTGCTATGAAATCACTTACCGGATCCGTGAGCGACAGGTGAGTGGGCTCTCAATACTCGGACACGATTCAGTTCCTGGTATCGAATGTGGCGATGTTCCCGAATGAACTGAATGATGGCTTGTGTACAGAAAACACCCGTAGACTTTACGTTACGACCACTTCTCAGCATTGTGTATCCATCACCACCGTCGGCGAGGTAATCACTGGTGGCCAGGGTATAAGTCCGGTCCGGCCTCACTGTTTTCCCCGCGACTGAAGCGCTGACAACCCGGTTCCCCACCGGCCTGGATAGATCAATGGTGCAGGACAGTCCGGATATCTGGGCCATTCCATATTCCAGGGATGCGCCGTGTTCGAGCATTTGAATTATTTCTTTCCCGGTGACAGACATACGTACAATTGGATTTTCAAACGGGTACATTGCCAGAATCTGTCCGACGGTGATGGGGCCGGCCGGAATATCAGCCCGAAGGCCGCCCGCATTTGTCATGGAAATGTCTGTTTCTGCCGCTTTTCGATAAGCGTCTGCAGCGAGATCTCCCAACGGAGATTCGCGGTAATAGTCCCGTAGCAGGTCCATGTCGGCTGTTCCAATAACTTCGCCGGTGATGGCCTTTACCTTTTGCTCCCATTTGGTAATCCTGGCCTGTGCCTCTTTGTCAGGTTGAATTTTGTCGGATAGAACGGGGATGAGGACGCCCTTATAGTCGACAATGTGGTGCGTTTTCATGTCAAGGTTCAATACCAGTCGGCCCAGCCGGGTCCCAAGGCCGTAAGTAGATACAATCAATGTGCCGGTTTCAGGCACAACAATTGGTGTTTCCACGCCACGATGGGCATGGCCCGTTATCAGAACGTCAATACCGGGAACCGTGGCCGCAACCTGAATATCTTTTGTGAGCTTTCTCTGGGGGTCTCCTTCAGCGTTTGCTGACTGCATTCCGGCCTTTCCTTCATGAGCCAGAAGGATCAGAATGTCCACATGGGGCCGGAGTTTAGGCACCCACTCCTGGAGAACTGCTATCTGGTCGCGAAATTCCAGTGGCGTAACCAGGCGTTTGTTTATTGTTTCAATGGCAGCGGTGCGTCCAAGAATCCCAATAATACCGATTCGGATTCCACCCCTGTTCAGAATGGTACATGGCATGGCAAAAGGGATGTCCGTGCCTTTGTAGAAAATATTAGCGGCAAGGACCGGGAAATCTGCCTGATTGATGCGCTTGACAGTGTTTTCCCAACCCTGGTCGAATTCGTGATTACCCAGACACATGGCGTCATAGCCCATCAGGTTCAATAGATCGAAAATAGCTTCACCTTTGGTTAGTCGACTGACAGGGGGACCTGTCATCACGTCACCTGCGGAAAGCAGGACACTGTTTCCGGCACGGGCGCGGTTTTGTTTGATCAGGGTTGTTATGTACGCAAAACCGCCGATACGTGGTTTGTCTTTGAGCCAGACTGCCTGAATCGGATCAAATTGCGCATGAATGTCATTGGTGTAGAGAATGGTCAGGGAAGTTGTTTCATTCGCATAGATTAAATTTGAAAACAGGACGCATGCAACCAGAAAAAGGAAAAATCCGTTCAGAAATGTGCGGCGCATTCTTTACCTCCCTGCGTTGGTCGACATCCGGTGCAATTGTGTTGCAGGAGCATTCTACAAGCTATCCATGCCCTGAAACGCGATATGACGGATCATATTGAGAGGACGGTTCAGAAGCGATCCTTGATGACGACTTCATCCATGGGGAGCTGGCCACCACGGGGCCACGGATCTTTGATCCCCTTTCCAACCGCCACGTACATGGCGACTACGTGATCCTCCGGAAGATGGATCAGTTTTCCCACTGCATCAAAATTGAATCCATCCATCGGGCATGCTCCATATCCAAGGGAGTTTGCCGCGAGCATAATAGTCTGGGCCGCAATCCCACATGACCGCATGGCCTCATCCCGCATCACTTGCGGTTTGTTTTCGTAGTAGGCGCGAATGGCAGGTACAATGAAGTCCCGGACCGGCTGGTCAGCGTTTTTCCAATATCGTTCCGGTTCTTTTTCCCAGGAATGAAGGTCTGCACACAGAATAATAAAGAGCGACGCGTCGGTTACCTGGCTCTGGTCCCATGAGGCCGCGCGGATTTCCTTCCGAAGTTCAGGATCGGATACGACTACAAATCGCCAGTTCTGGATGTTGAAGGCCGTTGGAGCCAGCATTGCCAGTTCCAGAATAGTATGCACATCCGTTTCCGGCATGACAAAATCCGGATCAAAATTTTTAATTGCCCGTCGGGATTGAATTGCTGTTAATACGTCCATGGGTACCTCCTTCAAATCTTTACCAAATTGTAACATAAATCTGGAATGAAAAGATGAAATATTTTGACTGTTTGACCTTCTTTTCGGGAGAATTTTTTCTGTATTATAGTCTATACTGAATGCAGAATTCGATCAGAAACCTGGAAAAGGGGAGGGCGCAGTGGGAATTGTCGGGTTCAAGATCATAGCAGCTGTTCTTGTGATATTTGCGGGAGTGACAGGTGGGGTTATCCCGTTAAGGGTCGGATTATCGAATGCCGGCAAAAGATTCCTTTCACTGGGAAATGCATTTGCCGGTGGAATCTTTCTCGGAGCGGGTATCATTCATATGCTGGGAGATTCGGCGGAGAAGTTCCGCAGTCTTGTGGGAGGTGACGGCTACCCATATTCACTTCTGATTTGCGGACTGGGATTTTTTGGACTCCTGTTTATTGAAAAAGTATGGATCAAGAACAGAGAGATACAGGCATTATCGGAGGGACGGGTGATTTATCCTTTCATTCTGCTACTGGTATTGTCCATTCATTCCATCATTGCGGGTATTTCACTGGGCCTTGAAAAGGGATTGGTTTCTTCTCTGGTTATCTTCATAGCGATCATCGCGCATAAAAGTGCCGCGTCTTTTTCTCTCGGAATCTCATTGAAACAGCTAACGCTGTCCACCGGAAAACTGGCTACCATCATCCTGTTCTTTTCTTTCATGACACCGCTGGGTATTGTGCTTGGAACAATATTTTCGCAGACTGCGTCTGCCCTAGCGGCCACCCAGGCGGAGGCAATATTTGATGGAATTGCAGCTGGAACATTCATTTATGTGGGAATTCTGGACATTATTGAGGAGGTTTTTGAGGACAACGACGCACCCGGTGTCAAGTGGACACTGATGTCATCGGCGTTCGGGCTGATGGCCGTAGTTGCAATCTGGACGTGACCCGGAAGCTGTCCGGAATTTCAAGTTTTGAATGGGAATGAGAAATCAAGAACAGAACAGAGAAACAGTCACCTTCCTGTAATTAGACTTCAATTCAACATGTGACACTTTATATCTAAAATCTTGCGCTTTGCGCTGCAAGCCAGTCGTGGCAGTCGCGGACCATCTCAGTCAGGGAGACAGGTTGATAGTCCAGTTCCCGGATGGCTTTTTCTGAACTGGCACGAAGGTGTTCGGTCGAAAGTTCTATTTTCTCCGGGGTAAGATCCGGTTCTTTCCGGGTGACATAAGAAAACCACTGGGAAAATTGCGCAATGGTCTTGAGAATTACCGTGGGCAGGGGTTTTCCCGGCACCTCTTTTCCAAGGACTTTTCCAATTTCCTGTGCCAGTTCCAGAAAAGTGGCTTCCACACCGCCAAGTATGTATCGTTCCCCTGTTTTGCCTTTTTTAAACGCGGCTAAATGGGCTCTGGCCGCTTCCCTTGCATGGCAGAAAGTTCCGGTACCGCCGGGAATGCCAGGTAGTTTGTCTTCCTGAATGAGGAAAAACAACTGGCTCCAGTTATGGGTATCGTAGGGCCCCACAATGTGGCAGGGATTCAGAAAAACAGCGTCCAGTCCTTTCTCGATTGCAAGATCAACAACTTTTGCGGATTTCCACTTGGTTCGCATGTAGTTGGATCGCCCGTTCACGGCATTGGACGGCGTTTCTTCGGTGATCACGCCGGGGTGATAGCCG
Source organism: uncultured Holophagae bacterium (assembly GCA_964599895.1). Taxonomy (GTDB): domain Bacteria; phylum Acidobacteriota; class Holophagae; order Thermotomaculales; family Thermotomaculaceae; genus UM-FILTER-49-7. Next base: position 24,996 of record CAZRHT010000031.1, on the reverse strand, counting down.
AATTCAGCAATACTGGAGGTGTGAATGAACCGCCCGGCACTTTTCTCGCTGGAAACGGTTGTCATATTGCGTGTGCCTTCCACGTTGATTAGGGTCTGCTTCCCGTTTGCCAATATCCACTGACTGGTGTCCGCGGCAGTGTGAAAAACCGCATCGGGCTTCTCAGGCATGGCTCTTCGCAATGAATCAATGTCGGTTACATCCCCCGCCACGAGCTTGACTTCGGGTTTCTGCAAGTGGCTGATGTCCGAGGTCTTGCGGTGCAAGGCGGTTACCTGCCAGCCGGCTTCCACGAGTAGTTCAACCAGATGACGACCCAGAAACCCTGTCCCCCCGGTTACAAATGCTTTCATGATTTTCTCCTCTTGTTTTGCTACCAGAAGTATACCATTTCCCAAATCGCGTGATTTGTGGTTCGTAATTTGTAACCTGTTAGAGGGGGAATGGGGAAGGACTGTCATTGGCAATCTGACCTTCTCCATAAGTCACAAGTCACCGAATCATGCCGTCACCGCGGAATCATTCATGTCTCAGCGCGTCAATAGGATTCAATCGTGCGGCTTTCTTTGCCGGGTAAAAGCCGAAGAATACGCCCACGGCACCTGAAACACCGAATGCCATCATTACAATCTGGGGTTGGATCATTGCTGTCAGGTCAGTGAAATGGTTCAGGATAACTCCTACACCGTATGCAATTCCAATCCCGATGATGCCCCCGATCAAACTCAGAACCACTGCTTCCGTGAGGAAGTGAACCAATATGTCGCTTTCCCTCGCGCCAACTGCCAGGCGGATGCCGATCTCCCGGGTTCGTTCGGTAACGGAGACCAGCATGATGTTCATGATTCCGATTCCGCCGACCAGCAGTGAAACGGCCGCAATGGATCCCAGAAGTAAAGTGAGGATATGAGCGGCACTGGATGCGGCTTCCGTGATTTCGGCCTGGTTACGGATGACAAAGTCGTTATCTTCACCCGGTTTAATTTTGTGGGCCTCTCGAAGTAGTTGGGTGAGCTCTTCCTGGGCTGCAGGGATGTCTTTCGTGGAAATGGCGGATGCCATCATATAGCTGATGTAGCGTCCTCCCTTGAGGCGGTAAAGAACAGTTGTTGAAGGTGCCAGCACCACGTCATCCTGGTCCATGCCACGGGGATCCTGCCCTTTTGCAGTCAATACACCGATAACGGTGAAAGGGGTGTTGTTGATGCGGATGCGTTCCCCTACGGGATTGGAATCAGGAAAGAGATTTTCCTTCACAGTCTGCCCGATGACAGCGACTTTGGCCTTGGATCGAACGTCCCGTTCTGTGAAGAAAGAGCCGCTTTTCAAGGACCATGCCCGGATGGCAAGATATGTCGGATCAACACCATAAATCCTGCAGTTCCAATTGCTGTTCCCGCCGATGATCTGACCACCGGAAACAACAATAGCTGATATGCCGGCCGTAAGGGATGATTCTTTCTGGAGCTTTTGAGCGTCATCAAGTGTGAAGCGGTTGAAGCTTCCCGCCCCTCTGCTTACGCCGCCCATGTGGCTGTTGGCAGGAAAGATGATTAGCATGTTGGCACCAAGAGCGTCAATTTCTTTCTTGATTCGGTACTGCGATCCCTGACCGATCCCCACCATGACAATGACGGCACCCACTCCGATGATGATGCCCAGCGAGGTCAGAAGGCTTCGCATCCGGTTTTTCAGAATGGACTGGAAAGCCGCTTTGAATATGTTTCGCCACTTCATGACAAGGCCTCACCATTGGTGTCATTTTCAAGTGTGGGGAGGGTGGGAAGTACCTCCTTTGCAATCAGTCGATTGGTGACCGGTTTGTCTCCGACAATGAGGCCGTCGCTCATTTGAATTATCCGACGGGTGTACCGGGCGATGTCTGGTTCATGGGTGACCAGAACCACTGTGATTCCCAATTCGTTCAGTTCCTGGAACAGAGCCAGTATCTCGACAGAGGTTCGACTGTCCAGGTTTCCGGTGGGTTCATCGGCGAGGATGATGGCGGGATTGTTGACCAGGGCCCTGGCAATAGCAACCCGCTGCTGTTCGCCTCCGGACATCTGGTTGGGTTCATGATGAACCCGGTCAGTCAAGCCCACCCGGCCAAGGGCGTCCATTGCCGCCTGTCTGGAACTTGGAATCCGGTTGGAACGGTCGTAGAATAACGGCAGTTCTACGTTTTCAAGGGCAGATGTCTTCGCCAGCAGGTTGAACCCCTGGAACACGAAGCCAACTTTCTGGTTTCGGATATCGGCGTACTGGTTTCGGGTGAGGTTATTTACGTTTAATCCGTCCAGCAGATATTCTCCTTCTGACGGTGTGTCCAGGCATCCCAGCATGTTCATCAATGTGGATTTTCCGGAACCGGAGGCCCCCATTATGGAAACAAATTCGCCTGTTTCGACCGAGAGGTCAACGCCGCGGAGGGCATGAACTGTGACAGTTCCCATGCGGTAGTCTTTCTTCAGCGCTCTGGTTTCGATGACTGTTGTCATATCAGGTTCCTCAGAGCAGTCGCCGACGGAATGACGGATGACTGGACCCATTGCTGTTCTTCTGGTTCAGACCGACAATAACTTCTATTCCTTCTTTCAGCTTCCGGGATTGCTTCACGGCAGTGAATTTTCCGTCTGTAGGGCCGGGAACAAAACCGCTCATTTCCGGTTTTCCATCTTCTCCAAGAATCCAAATCATTTTGAAGTCTCTTCTGCGGTCGTGCCTGGCTGTTGGCGGTGCTGACCCGGAATTGTCTCCAGGCCTCATACGCTGACCACCTCCTGAATTTTCCATGCGCTTTTTCATCTGTTCCCGCATAGCCGTTTGCATGGCTTCGGTGGGCTTGAACCGCAACGCGGCATTGGGTATCAGAAGAACATTTTCCAGGTGCTGAGCAATAAAATCTACGGTAGCGGTCATGCCGGGGAGCAGCAGGTGATCCGGATTGTCAGCGTTGACAATGACGGTGTAATTGACCACATTGTTGACAGTGGACGGCTGCAGACGAATCTGCTTGACCATACCACTGAAGGATTTATCCGGATACGCCTCCACAGTGAAGCGTACAGATTGATTCAGGCGGATCTGGCCGATATCGCTTTCATCCACCAATGCCTGGATCTCCATTTTGGAGAGATCAGCGGCCACAAGAAACAGGGTCGGGGTGGAGAAGCTCGCCGCTACCGTCTGCCCAGGTTCCACATTCCGCTGGATAATAGTTCCATCAATAGGTGATCGGATATCCGCGTAATTCAAGTTGGTCTCGGCGCGATTCAGAGAGGTTTCGGCTGAAATCACAGATGCCTTCGCGGTTGCCAGATTGGTTTTGCCCTGGACAAACTCCTGTTCAGAAACCATTTTGTTATCGTATAGCCGTTTGCTCCGCTTGAAATCCGCTTGTGCCAGTTCTTCCTGTGCCCGTGCCTTCATCAGGCTGGCTTTTGCCTCCTGAACGGCCGACTTCAATACACGTTTGTCCAATACGGCCAGGAGCTGGTCCTTCTTGACATGGTCATTGAAATCCACCAGTACCTGTTTCAGTGTGCCGGAAACCTGCGTTCCCACTTCAACAGTGCCGATGGCACTGAGGGTGCCCGTACTGGACACGGTATTTTCAAGAGTTCCCTTTGTCAGTTTGACTGTTGTGAAAGTTGTTTCCCCGTTTTCTTTTTCCCGGGCTGTTACAAAAAAATAAACACCAACTACCACAGCAATCAGGACCAGAACAACAACAAGTTTTTTCATCAGCTTTTCCCCTTTTTACTGCCTGTTTACAGGCCATTTCTTCTCCTGTAATTATACGGAAATAAAGGAGTGGGGTTTGTAACAAACTGTAACGAAGTCCGACTACATGTCGAACAGCAATTTGTCACTTGTCATTTGTGATTGTCAAGAAAGCGGGTGGAGTACGTCAGTGAGTCATTGCCCCTTTTTACAGGTCATCAATCACAATGTGCGAACTACTGATCATTCAGCCCTTTGAGCAGAACGATCTATTCTGTTCGTCACAATTCGAAAAAAGAAAAGGGCGATTGCCGCGGTAAAGCCGATAACCACAAAGTAGTACCAGATGTAGTGTGCATGGGCATATCGTGCTGTCAATTCGGTTTTTGTCAGTCCCTCAAGTGTTTTCGGGTCGGGGCAGTAAGCGTCCAGAAGAAAACCGGACATGAAAAATCCCACGAGTGCCGAAATAAACGAATGAAGGTGACTGAACCCCAGATAAACGCCTTCCTCACCTTTGGGAGCCATAAGGGAGAAGAACTCGAGGAATCGGGGAGATATGAAACACTCGGCTATTCCCTGGATTGCGATACCCACTATCATCATTATGGTGAAAGGATGCATTACCATTCCAAGAAGCGGGATTGAGTTACCTGCAAGATGCTGGAGCCAGGGTCCGGCGGACATGGCGAGAGCGGAAAATGGCATCAACACCATTCCCATAAGCATGGCGGTTACCGCTTTGTATTTTCTTGTCCAATGGGTAATAAGCACAACGAACATCACAACAACCGCGGGATTGACGTTGGCGAGCCATTCCGGTCTTGCGTCTGGTCCCACCATTCGAATAATATATTTGGGCATCGTTGCGTACAACTGCCCCTGAATGGTCCAGAACCCGGCAACAATGAGGGTGAGAATGATCAGACGTGGGGTAGTGAGAATTTTGACAAGTGCGGACAGCACCTCTTTCGTGGATTTACGTTCAGACTGACTTTCAATGTTCTTGAATACAAAAATGGCAAAAAGCAGAGCAACAAATGCCATTCCGGCAGAGAAGAAATTCACATAGCGAAGTCCCATTCCCTGACGAATAAATGGAACAAAAGTCTTTCCGCTGAATGCACCGATGTTAACCACCCAGTAAAACAGCGAATAGCCCCGTGCGCGGTTCAGTTCAGTCGTTGTTTTTGCTACCGTTCCGGTAATCAAAGGTTTTATGAATGAACATCCCACCATAACCACGAATAGAAAAAGCACGACCGTGACTTTAGATTCCACAACAGGTTGGAAACCCAGCATTGTGTAGCCGAAGGTCAATAATGCGAACGCAAGAATGAGTCCGTTCTTGAAGCCGATCCGGTCTGATACGGCTCCGACAAATGGCGGCAGAAGGTAAAGCCCAGCATAAAACAGACCCGCGACAATCCCGGTTTCTTTGTCTGAAAAGCCAACAATATCAGTTAAATACAAGGTTATAACAATAAAAAAACCATAATAGGCGGCACGCTCAAACAGTTCCATGGTGTTTGCCAGCCAGAAATCCATGGGAAATCTCCAGCCCTGTTTGCCGGCAGTCATTTCGGCTGTCGTCATTTAATCCTCCGGATACTTATTGAAGAGAATTCTACACGAAATAACGGATTTTTCGACAGTTTTTTTGATTCCGTTGAATGAAACAGATGAATTGTGGAGTATTCTGTATGCATGAATCTGAACATGGAGGCGAAGATGAGGAAAAACTCTGCATGTTTTCTTATGGTCCTGATCGTTGTGGGCACGACAGTTACTTGCACTGCCGCAGACCACAGCAAGGAGAAAGCAGCTGCAATTCAGTCCGCCAAAAACTGGCTTCAGCTTGTGGACAACGAGAAGTACGGCGAAAGCTGGGACAGTGCGGCCTCAATTTTCAAGAAGGCAATTTCAAGAGACAAGTGGGAACAGGCGATGAAGCACGTCCGTAGCCCTCTGGGTAAACTTGTTTCAAGGACGGTTAAATTGGCCACATATGCCACCAGTCTTCCCGGAGCACCGAATGGCAAATATGTGGTGATTCAATTCGAAACAAGCTTTGCCAACAAGAAAAGTGCGGTGGAAACGATCACGCCGATGGTGGACAGCGACGGGAAGTGGCACGTATCCGGCTATTTTATCCGCTAACAACGGGGAATCGTTCGATGAAGTTTTGAGTTTTGAATTCTGAACAAAAGAGAGAATACAAAAAAGACAGGGAAAATATGGTTCCCTGTCTTTTTCGCATTAAAGCTGCTATTTTCTGTGTCTTTGTTGTCAGATGATTTCAACCAGCTCTATATCAAAATTCAGTGTTTTCCCGGCGAGGGGAGGATTCGCATCCAGTATGATCGTATTTTCGTTAACCTCCGTGATTACGGCTGGGACCTGGTGTCCGCCTTCGGCCTGAAGCATTACCTGCATGCCAACTTCCGGGACGATATTTGCCGGTACCTGGCTTCTCTGCATGGGCATAACCATCTCTTTTCGGGCTTCACCGTAAGCTTCTTCCGGTGGCAGCTTCACGGTAGTGGAATCGCCTGCTTTCATATCCAATACAGCGTTATCGAAGCCTGAAATCACCATGCCGGCTCCTACTGTAAATTCAAGGGGTTCCCGATCTCTTGAAGAATCGAAAACCTCTCCATTTTCCAATGTTCCGGTGTAATGAACCCGAACTTTATCACCTGCTTTTACTTTTGTCACATTTTCCTCCAATCCGGCCAGATGCCGGCAAAAGTCGAACAAGGGTAACATAGGGGACAAGTAGGAACAAGGTTGAGTTTAAGTTTGAGCAAAGACAAGGAGTCAAGCGGGGATAAGTAAAGAGTTGAGTTTATGAAGGAAAAGAACAGCAGATTTTTCTTTCACTACAACCCTATGATGTGAAGCCAGAAGACAAAAGTAAAAACAGAACCAATTGTGGTGAGAATTATGATGCCGGTGGAGAGTTCAGGATCCCCATTCATCTGGTCCGCCATAACGTAGTTTACCAGTGCTGAGGGAGACGCAAGCATGACGATCATGACTTGTTCAGGTAATTGAATGGGAGTGTCGGTGAGTTTCAGTGCCAGGTAACCGAGGAAGGGGAGGAGCAGCAGCTTGAACACCGTGCCAACCCAGAGACGGGAATGGGACCAGGGCATTGCCCGGAAACGGATGCCGCCGCCAATGCTGAGCAATGCCAGCGGAAGGGTAACCTGGCTGATGATGGCAAGTGTTTTGTCCGCAGGAACGGGGATTGTGAGATGAACGACGGAGGCGACCAGACCCAATACACAGGCAAGAAATAACGGATTGAACAGTGTACTGGCAAGAACTGGTTTGAGCCGGAACCGCTTTGCCCCGCCAATAGTAAAGGATAAGACAGCGAGTGTGTTTACGAAAGGAATCAGTACGGCCATGAAGACACTGCCGATAATCAGTCCCTGATTTCCGAACGTGTAATAGCATACCGGGAGGGCGATATACGCGTAATTGCCGCGAAAACTGTTGACCGCAAGGGTGCCTCCCGTTTTCAGTGGCCAGCGAAGGATCTTTGCAGTCAAGAACGCGATGATTGCAACACTTAGAATGGCTGCCAGCATCATGGATATGGGGACCCATTGGACGCTCTTGCTCAGGGAAGCGGTTGAAATTTTGTGAAACAGAAGAACCGGCAGACAGATGTAAAAGATGAGACGGTTGGCAGTTTTCACAAAAGCATCGTCAATAAGGCCAGACCGGCGCAGTGCCGTGCCAAGAAAAATCACCGCGAAAATGGGAATAATAGATGTGATGATTCGAATCATTTTTTTCTCCTGTCCGTTACTCAGAATATCGACTCAACTCGAAAAAGGCAAGCGTGGAAATAAGTTTAAGTTTCAGTTTAAGTTCGAGTAGGGAAGGGGAGAAGATGGGTGTGGTTATATTTCACCTGAACTTAAACTCAGCCTTATCCCCACTTCCCTTCAGATGGAAACTCTATGGTAGAATTAGCCGTATTATTCAGGTATGGATGACTACCGGGGGGAATTTTGGGTCGCATTAAACGATTTTTTTTAAAGCCACTACTCAGTCCCTTTCTGATTACGATTGGAGTTTTCTTCATTTTTCTCTACTACATGACAACCTTTGTTTCCTGGCATTTTGCTTTGATTTCTTTTGGCATTTTTACTTTTTTTACTGTAAGTTACGTGTGTCTGGCGTGGGTTTTGAAACTCATTTTCAAGAGGATTGTCGGGTCAGTTTCCCTGAAATTAACCGCGTTTTTTATCACAACGGCGATTCTTCCTCTGCTGATGGTTCTGATGTTGACCGTGACCTATCTGCTTTTTCTGGTCGGAGTGACAGAAAGCTATGTGTTTACACGTGTGGTCCGCTACGCTTATCACCAGCGGACCGGAAGCCATGATACCGACCTTCGTTTTCGAACCCATGGGGGTAAAGTATATTTTGAACCTGAAAAGGGAACACGGGTTGAGCTTGACTCAAAGTTTTTTGACAATGTGCGGGAACTGACCGGGACTGATTATTCGGCTGCAGTCATTCGGTTGAGTAGCCTGGTAAATCTCGAAGGAGAGCCAGTTAAGCATCCGGACGCGAAGGGTAAAAAGAATGAGGGGAATGAGGAGAATGAGAAGTCAATTGGTGCCGAAACTCCCCGTTTTACCATGCCCATTTATTCGTCCATCCCGGAAAGCGAAAATGCCGATAAGGGAATACATTATGATTTTACGGTGAGGTGGCCTTACCTGACTTATCCTGTGATATTCCCGTTGGAAAAAGATCTGAGCGGCCCCATTCTCGTATTCATGATTCGGGTGGATTTGAAGCGGTTTGCGTCCAATCTGTTTTCCGGTAAGAATTCCTTTTCAAAGGTCAATCGAGAACTTCTGATATTTGTGCTGGCTTTGTCCCTTGCATTTGCTCTTTTCCAGTTTTATCTGCTCCTGAAAGGAGTGTTCTTTGCCGTGTCCATGTCCACCGCCACTCGTCATCTTGTGGGGGGAGTCGGAGAAATCAGGAAGGGAAATTTTGATGCCCGGATACCGGAGTTGAGGGACAAAAACCTGGGACAGGTGGGCGAGGCAATGAATGAAATGGCGGCAAATATGCAGGAATTGTTTCAGAAGAAGATGGCAGGCGAGCAGATGGCGCAGGAACTGGAAGTGGCAAGGCGAATTCAATCTTCTGTGCTGTTACAGGGGATTTTCGGAGAAGAAGAGTATCGAATCGCGGTCCATTCCCGGGCTTCCCGGGTGGTCGGCGGCGATTACTGCAACTTTTATAAGAAGGAAAAAGGCCTGGAAATTCTCGCGGGAGATGTTTCAGGAAAGGGACTGGGAGCTGCTATGTATGTGTCCGAGGTGGATGGGTTGTTCTATGGCCTCGCGGCAAGGCACGAGGCTCCGGAAGTCATTGTGGAAGGGCTGCATCAGTTCTTCCTGGACCGTGGTGGTGGTTCCAGCTTCTTCTCTGCAACCTTGCTGGACATCCGGCCGGATGTTGGGAAAATTGATTATTACCGAATGGGAGATCCGCCGCTTCTTGTAAAACGGAAAGACGGCAGGTGGTATGTGTCCCGACCTAAGGGGATGATTGCAGGAATGAGAGGAGTGAGTAAGATTCTTCCTTACCTGGAAAAGGTAACGTTTCCACTGGATGAGGTCGATGGGCTGTTTCTTTACAGTGATGGGTTTCTGGAGTTGTTTCCAGGTGGTGAGCCGGAAATTATCCGTATTCTTACCAGCCTGGATATTGGAGATGTTGAGTCGGCATACACGATGCTTGCCAGCGTGATAGATGCCCATGCGTCTGTGAAGGAATTGATGGATGACGTAACCGTTGCCCTGGTCAGCTTTCAGATTTTGCCGGACGTGAAGGAAACAGAAGTTTGAATCTGAGTATAGACACGGCAATATCACCATTCATTTTGAAAAGTAAAAAGTGATACAATAACAGGACTTTAATTCCTTATGGCAAGGAGGGATGCGATGGCCCGTCAAGCTCGATTTATTCTTGTAATTATGCTGGCTTGTTTTGCTTCTACTGTGTTTGCATGCACAGACATTCTGGTGTCAAAGGGGGCATCCGCAGATGGCAGCGTGATGATTACCTACTCTTGCGATGGTGAGTTCCATCCCCATTTTCGGGTGACAAAGGCGGCTGATCACGAGGCCGGTGAAATCATTCCCCTTCAAGGTTGGGATGGCAAAACCAAGGGTGAGATTGAACAGGTTTCTCACACATACGCGGTGGTGGGGTTGATGAATGAATTTCAGGTGGCAATCGGTGAGTCGACATTTGACGGCAGAAAGGAATTGCAGAATCCGGATGGATTACTTCACTACTGGTATCTGATGAGATTTGCGCTGGAACGTTCCCGAACCGCCAGAGAGGCAGTTGAAGTGATTACCGGACTGGTGGAAAAATACGGCTATGCAAGCACCGGAGAATCCTTCTCAATTGCCGACAAGAAAGAGGCCTGGCTTCTGGAAATGATCGGCCCTGGAAAAGGTGGGAAAGGAGCTATCTGGGTAGCACGGCGGATACCGGATGGCTACATTTGCGCACATGCGAATGCGTCCGTAATAGGCGAATTTCCAATGGATGACAAGGAAAATTGCCTGTACTCGAAAAATGTTGTTGAGTATGCCGTAGCGCATGGGTACTACGATCCGAAAGGCGGAAAACCGTTCCGTTTCAACGATGCATACTGTCCCATGACACCCCAGAAGATCCGCTACACCGCGACCCGGGTGTGGAGCATTTTCAGGCGGAGTGCCCCGTCGCTGCATCTTTCCCCTGATTTTCATCGAGGAGTGAAGGGTGCGGCACGATACCCGCTCTGGATCAAACCGGACAAAAAGCTGTCTGTGGCGGACGTAATGGCCCTGATGCGGGACCATTATGAAGGTACACCATATGACATGACAAAAGGGATAGATGCCGGGCCTTTCCATTCACCCCAGAGATGGCGTCCAATGAACTGGAAAATTGCCGGTGACAGTGCCGATTATACGTGGGAACGACCGATTTCCACTCAGCAGACCGGGTTTTCTTTCGTCAGCCAGTCAAGGGACTGGTTTCCGGACGCGGTGGGCGGCGTGTACTGGTACGGACTTGACAACACTTGGACCAGTTGTTACATCCCCTTCTATTGTGCATCTTTTGAAGCCCCGGACGCGTACACAACGGGGAGCCTGGATAAATTCAGTATGGATTCAGCATGGTGGGTATTCAACCTGGTTTCCAACTTTGCAGAAATTAAGTGGTCTTACATTGTAAAGGACATTCTTGCAGTACAGAAAGAATTGGAGGGCAGATTTATCAACATGGAACCGGCGGTGGACCAGGCCGCGGCGGCACTTTATAAGAAAGACCCGAAGCTGGCGGCAGAGTACCTCAATGATTATTCCAACAGTCAGGCAAGGACCGTTTATCGCCACTGGGTCAAGCTCAGTGAAGATCTGATCTGCAAATACAACGATGGATATGTGAAGGACGATAAAGGCCGTGCGAGAGCCGTGGGGTATCCCACTGACTGGCTGAAAACGATCCACCGACTTCGTCCGGAGCAGTTCAAATTGCCGAAGTGGGATGAAAAAAAGATGGAAACGGAGTTGCCTTTTTGAGAAAGTGAGAGGGCAGTGTCCTGCCGAATGAGTGGATAGTGGATGGAGGAAGGTCAATGGTTCGGAAAGGGAAAGGAAGTTAGGGATCAATTCCCTGATTTTTCTGACACCCGCACCCCACGCATACCGCCCACTCACAAGAAGGAGAAAGATGGAAGAAAAGATAGCTGAATGGAAGACAATGGCGGATAAGCGGGTCTATGACAGCATTCTGGACGTGGTGGGTCATACACCAATGGTGAAACTGAACCGGGTAACGGCCGAACTTTCCAGCGAAGTTTTCGCCAAGCTGGAATTTCTGAACCCCATGGGCAGTGTCAAAGACAGGATTGCCCGCTATATGCTGGAAAAGGCGGAAAGGGAAGGCAAGCTCCACGATGGTCAGCTCATTATCGAATGCTCTTCCGGCAATACAGCCATCGGGCTGGCGCTGGTTGCGATCCAGAAGGGCTACCGTTTGAAAGTGGTTGTGAGAGATTCACTCAGCAAGGAAAAACTGAACCAGTTGAAAGCTCTGGGCGTGGAAATCCATTCTGTGGACCATTCCCTTCCTCCGGAACATCCGGAAAGCTACAACAATATTACGCCAAAGCTGGCTGCCGAATCACCGGGTTGTTTTTATCCTGATCAACACAATAACCGGGACAATAACGAAACCCACTACATGACCACGGGTCCGGAAATCTGGGAACAGATGGAAGGAAGGATTGACTATTTTGTAGCGGGAATGGGTACCGGTGGGACTATCTGTGGGACCGGCCGATACCTGAAAGAGCAGGACCCCAATATTAAAATAGTGGCAGTGGATCCGGTAGGTTCGGTTTTTTACGATTGGTTTCACAGCAAGGAACACGTAAGCTCCGGCCCGTATCTCATTGAAGGTCTTGGAGACGAATTTCTTATAAAAACAGCCGAATTTGAAGTTCTTGATGACATCATTCGGGTCACAGACCGGGATGCCTTCCTTGCCGCCAGGGAATTGGTGAAGAAAGAGGGTGTGTTGGCTGGTGGGTCCAGCGGAGCAGCACTCTGGGCAGTGCGGAGACTTTCCAGGGATCTGAACAAACCTGCACGGATTGTGACTATCTTTCCCGACGGCGCATCCCGTTATCTCAGCACTATTTTCAATGATGAATGGATGAAGGAAAAAGGACTTTTATGATCAGAAAGAAGAAGTGTTCAGTGTTCAGTGTTCAATCTTCTGACCGGAAAGGAGGCGGCAAGGCCACCGTGGATAGTTTGGAAAGACCGGAAAGGATTCGTTCGTGTGATTTTTCAGGACACAGAGCATGGAACACGAAGAACATCGTTCCTCATTTTTCAAAAAGAGAAACGATATGGTAAAAATGGTGGGTTCCCGTGAGGGCTATGACCTGTATGCCGATTCATATTCAAAGGATTATCGGAAGCTTGATTCCTTCGATCGGATGGACTTTATCCGGCTCTTGCCGGATAAAGCGGACGTGGCAGTAGAGCTGGGTATTGGCGACGGCCGCATTTCCGGAGAGATTGATAGAAGGGCGGAGATGTTCGTCGGAATTGATATATCACTGAATATGCTCCGTAATGCTGTTCACAGGGCACCAAGAGTGCAACTTGTGCAGGCAAATGCTGCGGAAGATCTGCCGTTTCAGGATGAAAAAGTGGAGCTCCTGGTAGCAGCATTCTTTTTTGTCCACATAAAGGACCCGAGCTTGATTATTGCAGAGGCTGCACGCACTCTGAAACAAGGCGGCATTTTTCTTTTTAATCTCATCCCCCAGCGTCGGGAACCGGAATTGAAGGTAGGAAAAAGACGGTTCAAAATACGCTCGTATTATCACTCTCCGCCCCAGGTGGAAAAGATGCTGGACTACCACTGGTTTAATTGGGAAGTTACCACAGTTAGTGAAGGAAAGGGCTGGGAGAGCAAAATATACCGCTGCGAAAAAACGTAACCCCTGCCTTTGATGCATCTCATTTTAATCCACGTATACGCTGATTTTTCCCGACCATCTGCCGGGGGAGCCATTGCCTGGGAATACGTTTGAGCAGGACCCTCAGCCGGGAGTTGCTAATCAATCAGTTCCTTCCAGGTGCTCTTTTCAAGAAAACTGCCTTCTACCTGATCTTCCAATTCCAGAAACATTTTCCAGGGAAGGGAAAAAGTGAAAAGGTCCTTGCCGAGCTGCTGGCGGAGGTTCTTTCTTGCTGAAATATCTGTCAAGCCGATGATAGCTCTTGGGTTTTCGGATCGGGCCTCCCGGTAGGGGAAAATTCCAATGGTCTGACAGCCGGCAGCGTAGGGAATTGCTACATTTTCAACACCTGGCCTTCCATAGTTTGCAAGAATTACCAGTGCTGAAAGTTGATCTGGTGTGGCCAGAAGAACTACGACCTCCGGTGTCTCCGTGTCCGGGTCGAGCATTGAGAGGGGCTTGAAGACCACGAACTCAGTGGGTACGTCCATCATGGGCATGGATTCAACAAAGTCCTCCACCAGCTTGGGGGATACGAGATAGCCTTCACCATGGAGAAAATCTTCCATGAATGATTCGGTTACATGGGGTTTCAATTGTTCCGCGACGGCTTTTCCTTTTTCTGAATTGGCATTTCCGGTGGACAGGAATTGGCAGAATCCGTCTATTCCGCCGGGAAAAGCCAGGTACTGGTTACCGAACCCCATTCCGACGCCATTCCCCCAGCATCCGTAGGTTTTTCTGGAAAAGACTGCTGTTTTTCCCTTTGCCGCGCTTGCCAGCAGCCACATGGAGCAGCCCCAGGCATTTTCTTTGAATTCCTTTGCATTTTCAGGTTTTTTATTCGTCCACACAATACTTACCGGAGAGTAGGCAAGACCCAGAGCCTGTTTGATTTTGCTTTCCACGTTCATAACCTCCGTTGCAGGTAGTGACTATGTTTTATCATTTTTGAGTCCCAGATCAACCGGGAAATTTCCTGTCCAGCAATAAAAGGGAGCCGCTCTCATCGCAGCTCCCTTCAGGTTCCTTATCCGGTGCCGGGCTCACTTCCCTTTTGAAGGGCTCTCTTTTGGAGCGCTTTCGGCCTTGTCGCCGCCACCCAGCACTGCGTAAAGCCTGACACGATTGGCCAGTTCTGCCAGACGCAGGGAAATAAGTCCCTGTTGCGCTGCGTATAGGGACCGTTGGGCATCCAATACTCCGAGATAACCGTCAATACCTTGCGTATAGCGGGCATTTGTCAAGTCATAGACTTTCCGTGCCGATTTGACAATGGACTGTTGGGCATTCACCTGCTGGCCAACTGTGTTTCTTACCGCAAGTGCATCCGCTACTTCACGGAAAGCCGTCTGAATGGCTTTCTCATATTGGGCCAGTGCGATTTTCCTGTTTGCTTTGCTGACTTTCAGCGCAGACCAGGTACGGGGATCGAAAATAGGCAATGCCACCTGGGGTGTAAAGTTCCACGTGTTGTTTCCGGACTTGAACAACCCGGACAACTCCCGACTGGCAGTTCCAATGGCAGTAGTCAGCGAGATCCTGGGAAACAGTGTCGCCCTGGCTGCACCGATGGCTGCATTTTCACCCTTCAAGAGGCTTTCGGCCATGAGGATGTCCGGGCGCTGGAGAAGTACTTCGGACGAGAGCCCCGGAGAAATAACCAATGGCGGTTCAATTTTGTCGAGACTTGCCGGGAGAATGTCCACCGGAAGCGGCGAACCGAGGAGGAGTTCCAGTGCATTCTTGTCCAGTGATACCAGTTGTGTGTATCGGGCCATGGCTCCCCGTGCGGCATCCATCTGAGTTTGTGCACGTTCCAGATCCAGTTCACTGACCATACCCGCTTCGTAGCTCTTCTGAATCAACTTGTGTGCGTCCTTTTGCGTTTCATAGGTTGTTTGTGCCAGCTTGAGATTTTCCTGGTCCGAAGCCAGCGTTAAGTATGTCTGTGCGACTTCCGCTACCAATGCAATCTGGGCGCTGCGACGGGCATATTCTGTGGAAAGATATTGCTGGAGGGCCTGGTTTTTCAGGCTTTGGATGCGGCCGAAGAAATCCAGTTCCCAGGATGTGATTCCCAGGTGGACACTGTATTGCTCTGTTCGCTGAGGCTCTCCGGTGCGCAACAGGTCGGAAGATGTTCGCGCACGGCTCCCGGTTCCCACTGCATTGATAGACGGGAGGAGCTCAGCCCGTTGAATCCCATAGAGGGAACGCGCCTTTTCAACGTTCAATGCAGCCAGACGCAGGTCACGGTTGTTTTCCAAAGCAAGCTGAATGATACTCTGAAGTTTCTTATCCGGGAAAAACTGCTGCCAGCCTATGTCGGATGACATAGGCTGTATTGCCGCATTCTTCGTTGCATCCGGTGCGACACTTTTGGGCAATTGTTTCGGAATTGGTGCCGCCGGCCTTGTGTATTTCGGGGCCATTGTACAGCCGCCCAGCAGAAAGGTTATTCCAAGTAGTGCGAATATTTGTATCTTCATTTTATTGATCCCCTGATGAATGTACTTCTACATGCGTCATGGTTACATTCCGATGACGTTTGCCTAGAACCTTGTATACCATTACATAGAACAGTGGCGCAAACAAGGTAACCAGAAAGGTGGAGGTTACCATGCCTCCCAGAACACCGGTGCCGATTGCATTTTCGGCACCTGCTCCCGCTCCCTTGGCAAGGACAAGGGGCAGAATGCCGAACCCGAAGGCCAGTGACGTCATGATGATGGGGCGCAATCGCAACCTGGCAGCTTCCAGGGTTGCTTCAATCAAACCGATACCCTCATCCACCCTCGCCCTTGCAAACTGGACAATCAGGATAGCGTTCTTTGTGGTCAATCCCAGGATGGTTAAAAGCCCAATCTGAAAATAAACATCATTGGGCATACCCACTATGGTAGAAGCGATGACACCGCCGATAACTCCCAGAGGCAAAGTCAGCAGAATAGCAATCGGGATCGGCCAGCTTTCGTACAGGGCTGCCAGGCACAGGAAGATTACGAAAATTGAAAAGAGATATAACAATCCTGCCTGGGAACTGGCCATCACTTCCTGGTATGAGAGTCCGGTCCAGTCGAAGCCAATGCCTTTGGGTAACCTTGATGCAAGTTCTTCCATGGCTTTCATTGCTTCACCGGTGCTTCTGCCCGGTGCTGCTTCTCCCTGAATTTCGACAGACGGGAAACCATTATAACGATTCAATTGCGGGGAACCTGTTGTCCAGTGCCCGGTGGCAAAGGATGAAAAAGGAACCATCTTGCCCATGGTATTGCGAACATAAAGCTTATTCAAATCTTTTGGGAGCATACGGTAAGCCGCGTCAGCCTGAGCGTATACCCGCTTCACGCGTCCGCCCTGGAGAAAGTCGTTGACGTATGCGCTACCAAAGGCGGCGGCAATGGTGTTGTGAATGGAGCTGATGGGAATCCCCAGAGCACCCGCCTTATCCCAATCCACGTCAATCTGGTACTGGGCGACATCTGCCATACCGTTGGGTCGGACCCTGGCCAACCTCGGGTCTTGAGCTGCCATTCCCAGAAGTTGGTACTGGGCCGCCATCAGGGCTTGATGTCCCAGACCACCGCGGTCCTCCAGTTCAAAATCAAATCCAGTGGCGACTCCCAGTTCCACCACGGGAGGTGGCGGGAAGGCAAATACCATGGCGCCCTTAATTTTTGAGAATTCCCTCATTGCCCTTCCTGCGATCGCCTTGGCCTTCAAATCCGGCCGTTCACGCAGCTTCCAGTCTTTGAGTTTAGCGAAGCCAAGACCCATGTTCTGTCCATCTCCGGAAAAGCTATGCCCTGAAATTGCCATAAAGGAGCTCACGCCTTCTTTTTCCTGATTCAGGAAATAATCTCTGACCCGGTTCATGACCTTTTCTGTCTGCTCCAGGGTCGCTCCGGAGGGAAGCATAGCTTGAACCATCAGAATCCCCTGATCCTCATCTGGAAGATAGGCAGTGGGCATCCGGTGAAACAAGTACCCCATTGCTACCACAATTAGTAGAAACAGGAACACGTAACGAAGCTTTCTGGCCAGGAGGTGGCCAACTACTCTGACATACTGATCCCGAGCCCGGAAGAAAAGGCGGTCAAACCATGCGAAAAAGGGACGCAGGAAGAATACGGCATTGTCTGCCGGTTCGTGTCCCTTGGGAACGGGTTTGAGGAGTGAGGCACACAGGACCGGGGTTAGAATCAACGCGACCAGGACCGACAACAGCATAGATGCTGCGATGGTGATGGAGAACTGGCGGTAGATGACTCCTGTTGAACCTGGAAAAAATGCCATCGGACCGAATACGGCAGCGAGCACCAGCCCGATTCCAATCAGGGCACTGGTGATTTCTTCCATGGACTTGGCTGCCGCTTCTCTGGGGGACAGCCCCTCTTCGCTCATGATTCGTTCCACATTCTCAACCACGACAATGGCGTCATCTACGAGAAGACCGATGGCCAGCACCATTGCAAACATCGTTAACATGTTGATACTGAATCCAAAAAATCCGAGAACCGCAAAGGTCCCAAGTAACACCACGGGTACCGCGATGGTAGGAATCAGTGTGGCCCGGAAGGTCCCCATGAAAAGATACATAATCAGGAAAACCAGAAAAACCGCTTCAAACAGAGTTTTCACTACTTCCTCTATAGCCACCTTGGTAAAGGGTGTGGTATCAAACGGATAAACCACCTTCATGCCCTGAGGGAAATAGGTGCTCATTTCTTTCAATTTCTGTTTGACGGCATTTGCAGTATCCAACGCATTAGCACCCGAAGCAAGGCGTACTGCCATTGCTGCGCTGGGGTTGCCATTGTAATTGGACGACATATCGTATCGCTCACTGCCCAGCTCAGTCCGGCCGATGTCGCTGATGCGCACAACGGAGCCATCCGGGTTCGTACGAACCGGAATAGCGGCGAACTGTTCCGGTGTCTGGAGCAAATGTTGGACAATAATGGAAGCATTCAGCCGCTGTCCTTTCACTGCGGGTAGTCCGCCAAACTGACCGGCAGAAATCTCCACATTGTATGCCCTGAGCTGCTGGACCACGTCTGCCATTGTCAGGTGGTACTGGGTCAGTTTGTCCGGGTTGACCCAGACACGCATCGCATACTGGGTGCCAAAGCTGTTCACTTCACCTACACCGGGGACCCGGGAGAGGATTTTCTCCAGATTGGATTTGGCATAATCCTGTAAATCGGCACCGTTCATGCTGTTGTCTTCAGAGATGAGCCCGATAATGATCAGGTAGTTACGGGTGGATTTGCTGACCTGGAGCCCCTGTCGCTGCACAACGTCCGGTAGACTGGCCATGGCAAGCTGAAGCTTATTCTGCACCTTTGCCCATGCGAGATCCGGATCCGTTCCAGGTGCAAATGTCAGTTCAATTCTGGACGCACCGGATGAAGAACTGTTACTGGAGAGGTATAACATTTTGTCCAGACCGGTCATTTTCTGTTCAATAATCTGTGTGACGCTGTCTTCGACTGTCTCGGCCGATGCACCGGGGTAAAACGAACTGATGCTGATGGACGGCGGCGCGATGGGGGGATACTGAGATATGGGCAGGTTGTAGATCGCCAGCGCGCCTGCCGCCATCATGACAATAGCGATAACCCAGGCGAAAACGGGACGATCAAGAAAAAACTTAGATAACATTACTGGCCTCCGTTAGTTCGATTCAGTGACCGACTGAGCCTTGTTTCCATGAGTCGAACGTGTTGTGGCATCCTTATTGAAAGGGACTGTTTTCACGGAAGCACCCGCTCTCACCTTCTGCAGCCCTTCAATGATCACATGGTCACCGGAAGCCAGACCGGATGATACAAGCCAGTTGCTGCCGATGGCACGATCAAGTGTGAGCATCCTTTGCACGACCTTACCTCCAGCATCCACGATTAAGGCATATGGATCACCCTTGGGGGTACGGGATATGGCCTGCTGGGAAACGAGAATGGCATCTGTTTTGGCCCCTTCTTCAATCACAGCACGGACGAACATGCCCGGCAGGAGGACACCATCAGGGTTTGGAACAACCACTCTCAGGATAACGGAACCGGTGGTCGGATCGACTGAGACATCACGAAACTTCAGGGTACCTTCCAGTGGATATTTTGTTCCGTCCTCCAGAATGATGCGGACTTTATTCTGTGTGCCGTTCTTGTTCAGACGACCATCTGCAAGGCGTCTCTTCAGCCTCAGCAATTCGGTTGTTGATTGTGGTACGTCTACATAGACGGGGTCCAGCTGCTGAATCGTAGCCATGGCAACGGGTTGATACGCCGTAACCAGTGCCCCTTCTGTGACATTGGATCGACCGATGCGGCCCGAAATCGGCGCCTTGATCGGTGTGTACGACAAGTTAATTTTTGCACTTTCCATAGATGCCTTGCTGGCCTGAAGCTGGGCTCCCATCTGGTTCAAAGCGGCTACTGCGTCATCGTAATCCTGTTGCCCAACGGCATGAATGGCAACAAGACCCTTCAGCCTTTCTTCTCTCGAACGAAGGGCGGGAAGATTGGCTTCAGCCATGGAGACGGCAGCTTTCGCCTGATCGTAGGCCGCCTGATAGGGCGCCGGATCAATCTGGTAGAGCACCTGGCCGGCCTTAACATTGGAACCTTCCGTAAACAGACGTTTCTGTATCAGACCGCTGACCTGGGGCCGAATTTCGGCAATACGAAAGGGGGCTGTGCGGCCGGGAAGCTCCGTTGTCAGCACGACCGGTTCAGTATGAATTGTTATCACACTTACCTCGGGTGCTGGCCTTTGACCTTGGGGTCCATGGGGACCGCAGGCCACCATTAGAAGGCCTGTCGCGGTGCTTGCAACTAGAGCAGCAATAGACAATTGATTTTTCATTCTACTCAGCATGATTGTTCTCCCTCCTTTTCATTTGCATTCATATGTAAATTCATCATTTCCTCTTGTCTTGATTCAATTAAAATCACTGGTGACCGACCTTGTTGCTTATTGCAGAGAGTCCTGCCAGTGAAAACTTCACGATGTGATCCAGATAGGCATCCACTTCATCAAACTGAAAACATTCAAATTTGCTCGTTGGTTTGCTCGAAGCCTTCTTGTGCATTAATAAATGAAAACATTGACCCATAATGCTGGTGTGGCAAAAGCGGACGGTCTTTTCGTCAACATCCGATCCCAGTACATTACGGATAAATTGCTTCATAAGTTCCCGCTGCGGATTTATTTCTTCCTCAAGGATTTCCTCCAGAAGACCGGTGGGACTGCTCATCTCATGGCCCACAATTTCAAACTCGACACACTCTGGATCCATTATCCGCACAACGACCGTTTTTAAAAAAGCCCGTAACCAATCCTGAACAGAGTCATTCGTATGTTCCTGTTCATTGAAACTATATTTTTTTAAAGACTCACGATAAGCGTAGCGCCAGGATTCCCGGTACAGCGTTTCTTTATCGTTGAAGTAGTAATTTACAGAAGCAATATTCGCTTTGGCCCTGGTGCAGATTTCCGCTATTGTCGTATCACGGAACCCTTTCTCCGCAAAAATGCGACTTGCTGCATGCAGTAAACGTCCACGTGTTGCACCGGGTTTGCCGCATTTTTCTTTCATTCAGTCCTCCCTCGTAACGTTCAAATAACAATTTAAAATGGTCATTTGAAATTGTCAATGGTTTTTTTACTAACGTCCTTTTTATGAATGACGCGTTACTGTTTGATTAAATGTTTTGCGTCCGCCACCTTCAAATATGGTACCCTGAGTGAAAATCTCAGTATATGTGGTGTGAATTTAAGCTTATCTTTGGGAGGGCTACACTATGAGGAAACTTCTATTCATTTTGATTGTCGTTGGCCAACTTGGAACTTTATCCACGGTCAAAGCCGCAGACTATTCCGGGACCTATTCGATGAATACCGGAAATGCGACCCTTACCCTGAAGCTCAATCAACAGCGAAACGGTACATTAACCGGAGAACTTGTCGGGAGCAATGGGTACCGAATCACCCTGAAAGGAGAGGTCGCTGATGGTATCGGAGAGGGGACTGCCAGTGACAGTCAGGGGTCTGCTTTTTTTGAGGTCCATTTCGAAGGCCAAAAGCTTCTTTTTTATCTGATGGAACAAAACAGTGACAAAGGTCGCAGTCTCTATTTTACCCGGATTTCCGGAGGGCCTCCCGGTCAAAGCATTGGGGCAGGGACAAAGGCAGCTTTGCCGTCTCGGAATCCTCTGGCTGGAGCAGGAGGCTTATCTCCATTCAGTGGCACATTCTCCGGTGATGGTGTTACTCTTTCATTGCAATCATCCGGAGCCGGGATTCAGGGAACACTTCTCTTTAATGGAAATCAATTCCCGGTTACAGCTACTGCGGCGGGTAATGCAATTCGGGGAAATTTCAGTGCAAGTGGTAATTCTTTTCCTTTTACGGCGTTTTTGACAGGCAGTACCATGAAATTTTCCACAGGTGGCACCACTTATTCTCTTCGAAAAGCGGAGAGTGGCACCAAGACTCAGGCTATGCCTGCAAATCCACTTCAGAAAAAGATACCATCTCACATGGCAGCACCACAGAGAACCACCTCACAGCCCACAGCGCCCACGATGAACGGCAAGACGATTTCAGATTCGCAGGCAGGTGTTACCTTTACCGTCCCGTCGGGATGGACGGCGACTCAAAACGAAGATGGGTACTTGCTCGTTTCCAAAGTACATAAAGGACTCATTGTTGTTACCTCCAATTCCTACCACAGCCTTCAGGAGCTTCAGGCAGGGGGGGCTGAAGGTATTGTGAATGAAAAAACTGGGGTACAGTTGATGCCGTCTTCCCAGAATGAGCAGATTGGTTCCAATGGACTGGGTGCGGTCTATTCGGGGCAAGTTGGCGACCAGGCGGCCAGGGCATATGTGGCCGGGCTGGTTTCTCCCCACCCGGGTGCTGTGGGAGTGACGATCATTGCCTTGACCAGCGAAGAGGCTTACGACAACCAGTATCCGGCATGGGCAAAGTCCATCGCTGGCAGTGTTCGGTTTTCTAAACCACAGATAGACCGGGCACTTATGGCATGGTTTTCAGCAAAATACTGGTACTACAGTGGATCCAGCTCATCTTACGGTGGGATCAGTCATGATAAAACCTGGACATTCTGCTCCAATGGGACGTTCACATATTTTGGGGAAGACAGCGCATCGGTAACCGGCATGTATGGATCGGCCTCCAACACGGACAGGCGAGGTACGTGGACAATCCGGGGAAACAGGAAAAGAGGTACAATTTTCCTGACTTACACAAAACCGGCAAGTTTCGGTGAACGAGAATTGGAATATGTTGCTACGGGAAAGGGACAGGACATGTCTTTTGAAGGTACAGTATTCCATTGGGCAAGCAAGGCAAACTGCCAATGAGAATGAGAAGTATTTAGTGTGCCTGCGGCACCTGTGTCCAGTATTCTGACCGGAAGAGAATGGAAATGAGGCCCTTACGGATAGTTACCGGCTCTCTCCTTTCATGTTCCAACTTTCAGAACACAGAACACAGAATCACGGAACACATCTCTATGGGTGTTTTCCCTTGACTTTTGTCCTCCCTGTAATACAATCCACTTGAATTCAGTTTCGGAGGAGGAAACAATGAGTGAAACGCTGACAAAAGTAAAAGAAATTATTGTAGATCAGCTGGAAGTTGATGAAGGCCAGATCAATGAAGCCGCCAACTTTATCAATGACCTCGGTGCAGACTCTCTTGACATCGTTGAATTGATCATGGCGTTTGAAGATGGTTTCGGGATCGAGATCCCGGATGAAGACGCAGAAAAGATTCAAACAGTTGGCGATGTGGTGAAGTACATCGAGGAGCACCTGTAGGCCTCTTCGGTGCACCCCATGAGTCGTAGAGTAGTTATTACCGGGATTGGCACCGTATGCCCCCTGGGAATTGGTGTCGATTCTGTTTTTGAATCTCTCCTTGCCGGAAAGAATGGAATACGGCGCATTACCCGGTTTGATCCGGAAGAATTCCCGTGCCAGGTTGCGGGTGAAATTGATTTTCCTGTAGATGAATTTCTGGATCGGAAAGAAGCCAGGAAGATGGACCGGTTTATTCAATATGCGGTGGCAGCGAGCGATGTGGCCCTGAAGGATTCGGGCTACACCATTACACCTGCCAACGCAACCCGTACCGGGGTACTGATTGGTTCCGGTATCGGGGGGTTGGGCAGCCTTGAGGAACAACATGATGTGTTACGGCAACGGGGACCCCGTCGAATTTCTCCTTTCTTTATCCCTTCTGTGATTATTAATCTGGCAGCCGGTACTGTTTCCATTCGTACAGGGGCCAAAGGACCGAATATTTCTATCGTCACCGCCTGCGCGACTGGCAATCACGCCATTGGAGATGCATATCGGCTCATTCAGCGGGGTGATGCCGATGCAATGCTCGCCGGAGGAACTGAAGCTGCGGTAACAGAAATGGCTGTCGGAGGTTTTGCAGCCATGAAAGCTCTGTCTACCCGAAACGATTCTCCGGAGACGGCGTCTCGACCCTTTGACAGGGAACGGGACGGATTTGTAATTGGCGAAGGGGCAGGAGTTCTGATACTGGAAGAGCTGGGTGGAGCGTTGAAACGCGGAGCCCGAATTTATGCCGAGATAGTGGGATACGGAATGTCCGGAGATGCTTACCATATGACTGCGCCTGCCAGCGACGGGGATGGCCCGGTCCGGGCGATGAAAATGGCACTGAAATCGGCTGATGTGAAACCGGAAGATGTCCAATATGTAAATGCCCATGGAACTTCCACACCATTCAATGACAAGATTGAAACTTCTGCGATCCGGAGCGTTTTCGGACCGCACGCAGATAAACTGAGAGTCAATTCCACCAAGTCTATGGTTGGACATTTGCTCGGTGCTGCGGGCGGACTTGAATCCGCGGTGGCTGTGTTGAGCCTTTTTCATCAAAGGACCCACCCCACTGTCAATTTGAAGAACCCCGATCCGGAATGTGATCTGAACTACTTGCCGGAAGGTGCGGAATCTTTTGAAATCCGCCATGCTTTGACCAATTCTTTCGGTTTTGGCGGCACAAACGGTTGCCTGCTTTTCAAGAAATTTGAGAATTGAAATGAGTGATGGGTGAAGGGTGATGTGTAATGAGTGAAGAACGGGGACTGTAAACTCCCTGATTTTTCCAGCTCCTACTCCTACCCCAACTCCTACTCAATTACAAGAACCGGGGGTGTCTGCCCCCTTTTTTTATTTTTTGGATGGAGGTTTGAACGGTGGATGCAAAGAGGAAGGAAGAGAGATATCGTCGTATTGCCGATCAACTGGAAGAGCTCCTGAAAAAAGACGGTGACACAATTTCAAGAATGGCAACGATTGCAGCGGTTCTCCACCCCAAAATGCCTCACTTTTTCTGGACAGGTTTTTATCGACTGATGGGTAACGACCTCATTGCCGGGCCTTACCAGGGACCGGTTGCCTGCCAGATGCTGGACCGGAGTAAGGGCGTTTGCCGAGCCTGCGTAGAGCGATGTGAACCAATCATTGTTCCCGACGTGGAGGCATTTCCCGGCCATATCCCCTGCGATTCCCGATCAAAATCCGAAATTGTGATTCCGGTTTATGACAGAAACGGCAATATCACAGCTGTTCTGGATGTGGACAGTGACCGTCTCAACGCTTTTGACGAAATCGACC
>CAZRHT010000030.1:33695-35046 GCA_964599895.1 uncultured Holophagae bacterium | reverse complement strand
AGGAGGATTTGTGGTTGAAGTTACCTACCCCACTCCACCGGGAATTGTTGCAGGAACAGTCCCGGCAGGAACGGCAGACAGAGAAGGGGAATTGAAGTCGCTGGCTGAAAAGCTGGGGTTTGACCGCATATTCTTTGCCAACCAGATTCATTCCGGGACCGTCCTTCGCTGCAAAGACAACCATCCCGGTGAAGACGGAGATGCCGTGATTTGCCATGGATCGGGTACCTTACTTGGAGTTTTCACGGCGGACTGTGTCCCGATACTGGTATACGGCGATGAAATAATCGGCTTTATCCATGCCGGATGGCGCGGGTTCCGGGAAAATGTTGTTGAACATTTCTTCACATCCATTTCACAGAAATCAAATGGTCTCCACGCAATCATTGGCCCAGCCATCTGTGGAAATTGCTACGAAATCGGCCCGGAAACAGCCGCTTTCTTTCAATCCCCCGAACTCAGTCGAAAACCGGATGGTACATTTTATCTGGACCTATCAGCCCTGACCTACGCAACCCTTGTTGACATCGGGATTTTGCCAGAAAATATTTATCGCTCAACCGAGTGCACCCGTTGTGGGCATCTGAAACTACACTGTCACAGAAGAGACAACACTCCCCTTCGCAATATCACGTTTATCGGACTAAGAAATGCAAAAAACCACCGGGCGTTACCTGTGAGGAAACAATTCGGTTGAAATCCTCATTCGTTTGTTATAGGATTCTCCATGGCAGTAGTAAACTTTTGTGATGAGGTGATTCAATGAAGAATAAGGGTTTTTCGCTTTTAGAGCTTTTAATTGTTCTTGCAATTATTGGCTTGATTGCGTCCGTTGCGGTTCCCAAATATTTGAATTCAATGAATAAAGCCAGGTGGGAAACATCTCGCATGCAACTTAAACGGGTTGCGGAGGCATTTGACCAGTTCAGCCTGGATAGGGGATATTACCCGGAATTTGCAAGTTGGGATGAAATTGCCACGCCAACCAACATCCTGATCAAGGAAGGCTACATCGACAAGATCCCCCTGACAGACAAATTCGGCCAGAAGTATGAAGGGTCTTCAAAAGCCGATACCTATCTGTTCATCGGACATTCAGCACGAGGCAAATTCGCTCTGAAGTATCCGAAATACTACCTTAAAGACGGTAATTTTCTCTCTGAAAAGGACTATCAAAATCTGATGGCTGCCAGGGATCAGGCCGCAACTGCCCCCGCTGCAACCGATAATCCTGATGCTGCAGCCAGCGAAGCAGCACCGGAAAGCGACACTCCACAAAACTAATCGGCTGTCTATATTTGGTAAATCAGAACCCGCCTTCCGGCGGGTTTTCTTATTGCCAGTGCAAGTG
>CAZRHT010000030.1:25554-33595 GCA_964599895.1 uncultured Holophagae bacterium | reverse complement strand
CCCAATTCTTTCATTGTGTTTCCTGTCTTTTTGTGTAAGCTCATGCTGTCAGAAGAAAACGGAGGCTGAAGATGACCACAACTCCCATTGAGCGACAGGATCTGGTTCGGATGATAGCTTGCGAAGATCCGGATGAGCGAAAAAAGCTCTACGACAGCGCGTACGATATCAAACTGAATCAGGTGGGAAAATTGGTTTATTTCCGGGGCATTATCGAATTCAGCAACATCTGCACAAAGAACTGCTATTACTGTGGCATCCGCCGGGAGAACACAGCGTTCAACCGCTTTTCCATGACAAAAGACGAAATCCTGGAATGCGCGCAACTGGCCCACGAGTATCACTATGGATCCATCGTACTTCAAGCGGGTGAAAGAAATGATCCGGATTTTGTTGATTTCGTAACGGATGTTGTCCACCGAATTAAACTAATATCGAACAACGATCTGGGGATAACGCTCTCCCTAGGTGAACAGACCCAGGAGACATACCGTCGCTGGTTTGAAGCAGGTGCCCACCGCTACCTTATTCGAATCGAAACCTCCAATCAAAATCTGTACCGGTCCCTCCACCCGGAAGACCACGACTTTGATAGACGTCTTGCATGCATCAACATACTCAGGGGAATCGGTTATCAGGTAGGCACCGGCGTTATGATCGGCCTGCCGGGCCAGACGGTGGAAGATCTTGCCGATGACATTCTGTTTTTCCGGAACCTGGATGTAGACATGATCGGCATGGGCCCCTACATCGTGCACCATGACACACCTATGGCTGTTGAAGCAACGGACTTCAATCCCGCACGCCAGCTCCGGCTCGGATTGAACATGATTGCGGCCACAAGGATTGCCCTGAAGGACGTGAACATCGCCGCCACTACCGCGCTTCAGGCGCTGGACCCCCGGGGGCGGGAATTGGGTTTGAAGGCGGGGGCCAACATCATCATGCCCAATATCACACACACCCGGTACCGTTCCAGTTACCAGCTATACGAAAATAAGCCCTGTCTGGATGAGAATGCCGGGCTCTGTCGGGCCTGTCTCAGTCATCGCATCACCGGAATCGGAGAAGAAATCGGCTACGGTGAATGGGGTGACTCTCCCCATTTTCACAAACGGAACCAATCAAATAAGTAGAAGGCAAGATTGAGGTTAAGAAGTGATGAGTGATGGGTGAAGGGTGATGGGTGAAAGAAGGGAATGGCTAACTCCCTGATTTTTTCTCACCCCAACTCCTACTCCAACCCCAACTCAACGGAGTAGAAGGCAAGGTTTGCACACAACGCTCTTTACTTCTGAGATGGCTGCTCTATAATGGAATCATGATTAAAAAGAGTGTGTTTACTGTTTTCTGTATCACAGTTCTGTTGTTCAGCTTCATTGGTTTTACCGGTGAAACAGCACCGGTTGCTGTAATCCACGTACGGGATACAATTCAGCCGATATCCGCCCAGTTCATTCTGGATGGTCTGGAAGATGCCAGCCGAAACCCGGATGTCCGTCTGATTATCATCATGCTGGATACGCCTGGCGGTCTGTTGACGTCAACCCGGGACATCACAAGTGCGATTCTTTCATCCGGAAAACCAGTGGCCGTTTATGTGCACCCCGCAGGAGGACGAGCCGCTTCCGCCGGTTTTTTCATTCTGCTGTCCGCGGATTTTGCCGCAATGACACCGGGAACCAATGCCGGAGCTGCCCATCCGGTTTCCTCCATTCCGTTTCTTAACGGGACACCGAAAAAGGGAGGAGACAGTGTAATGGAGGGCAAGATAGTGGAAGACACTGCCGCGTTCATTCGGGCAATTGCGGAAAAACGCAACCGGGCAGTTGAGCCGGCGGAACTGGCTGTTCGAAAGAGTATCGCTTACTCCGCAAAAGAATGTAAGGACAAGAATCTCGTTGATTTCCTGGCAAACTCAACTGAAGATTTGATTCACCAGATTGCCGCGACCCACCCTGAACTGAACTTACCCGCCACAGGCAAAGTGAAAACGATAGACTATCGCTATTCCATCAGGGAAAAATTGTTAAGCAAATTGGCTTCTCCTGAACTGATATTCCTGCTTCTCCTTGCCGGCGCGATCGGTCTTTTTATTGAAATGAAAACACCCGGTGCCGTTTTCCCCGGCTTGTTTGGAGCTATTTGTCTGATTCTGTTTTTCTTTTCTACCCGGATTATCCCGGTAAATTTTGCCGGTGTTCTGTTTATCATAATGGCAATTGTTCTGTTTGTAATGGAAGTCAAAGTAGTCAGCTATGGGTTCCTGACAATTGGAGGCATCGTGTCTATGATTATCGGTTCAGCAATGCTGTTCAAGCATGACCTTCCCGGAATGGGAATCCCTATGGGAACCGTGTTCGCAATGTCCCTGTTCGTGGCAGTCCTGGTTATTCTGCTGGTTCGCCTTGTTGTTAAAGCCCATTTGAACCAACCCCTCGCTGGAGAAGAGAGCCTGGTTGGCATGATTGGTTTTGCTACACAAGCTTTCGAAAAAAAAGGCAGGGTTTTTGTAAACGGAGAATACTGGAATGCCGTCACCACTGCACCGTTGGTGACGCAGCAGGAAATAGAAGTTACAAAAGTTGAGAATATGCTTTTGCATGTCAAACCAAAGGAGGAGTAAATGCAACCCACTTTTATCATTATTATTTTTGTGGCACTGTACCTTGTCAGCTGCATCAAGATTCTTGCAGAATACGAACGGGGTGTCATTTTCCGCCTCGGTCGCGTTCTTCCCCAACCCAAGGGGCCCGGGATCATTTTTGTATTTAAGCCTATTGACCGAATGGTCCGGATCAGTACACGGATAGTTGTGCTGGATGTTCCGTCCCAGGACACGATTACCCGGGATAATGTTTCGTTGAAAGTCAACGCGGTGGTTTATTTTCGTGTAATGCATCCCATCAAGGCCGTCATTGAAGTGGAGAATTATCTGATGGCCACATCCCAGCTTGCCCAGACAACATTGCGGAGTGTAGTGGGACAGGTAGAACTGGATGAATTGCTTTCGGACAGGGAAAAACTGAACTATCACCTCCAGGATATCCTGGACAAACACACAGATCCATGGGGAATCAAGGTTTCTGCCGTAGAGGTCAAGTATGTGGATCTGCCTGAGAACATGCAGCGGGCGATGGCCAAGCAGGCGGAAGCAGAACGGGAAAAACGTGCAAAAGTGATTCATGCTGAAGGTGAATTCCAGGCTTCCAAGCAGCTCGCGGCAGCTTCAAAGGTGATGGAGGTGTCCGGTATTGCCCTTCAGTTGCGATATCTCCAGACGCTGACAGAGATTGCCACGGAAAAAAATTCCACGATTGTGTTCCCGCTTCCCCTTGAGATGCTGGATTTCTTTATGGAAGAACGGGCCAAGAAATAAGGTAGCCTGACATTCCATAGCAATTGAACAGCGGGGCGATGAAAAACGCCCCGTTTTTATCAAACTGGAGTGCAAAATGGAAACAAAAGGAGAGTTCACGGGTCTTGATGTCCCCATCCTGATTCGAACTGCAGGGGAAAACCACATGAACTGCGTTCTGGCTTTCAAAACCGGAAGCAGAACCGTTCGCCTGTTTTTTGAAAAGGGCAAAATTTCTTTCATTTCCTCAAACAATCAGGATGAACGTTTCGGTGAATATTTACTTTACAAGGGCACCATCTCGCTGGAACAATACAAGTCCACATCCCAAATGATTTCTCATGAAAAGAAAAAAATGGGGGACCTGCTGGTAGAACAGGGCGTACTTACCTATGAAGAATCTGTTACCTCGCTGACCCGCTACATCCTTGAATTGGGCACATCCCTGTTTCGGGAAGGTCGGGGTTTTTACGCCTTCCTGAAACCAGGCGATCCGGGCAACCTTCCCATGGAACTCTTCATTGACCACCGCAAGCTGATTTATGAAGGCATCCGACGCTACAATTTTCTGAGCCTCATCGTCCACATGATTCCCGACACCGACAGTCTCGTGGATTTCAAAGACAGCTCAGAGCAGATTCTCCGGTATCTGGACACCGATGTTGAAGAACAATCGATCATGGAGTGGATCAACGGGCGAAATACGGTGGGTTCCATCTGCAGCTACAGCTCCCTCACAGAATTTGAAACATTAAAGGTTCTGGCAGGCCTGGGGTACTGTGGATTCATTCAGTTTCACAAACAGTCTTCTTCTCACGTCACTGAAAGGGATATGGAATATCAGATCGAAGATATGGTTCGAACATACAACATTGCTTTTGAATTCATCTACCGCTTCTTGAATGAAAAAGGAGACAATGTTTTCGAGTCAGTCCATGACCGGGCATTTGATAACCTCGGGGAAGAATTTGAAGAGAAGATGAATGACCTGGATTTGTATAATTATGGTTTTTTGGATGTTGATGCTTTCCTTAAGAACGTCTTTCACATCCCTGCGGATCAACGCCTTCATTTCGCCGAAAACCTGTTGAAAGCAATTCGAAAAGCTCTTATAGTGGAAGCCGGAAAGGTGCTGGGAAAACCGGCCCTTCAGGAAATGAAAGAAGGATTGGCAAAACATGAAGCAACGGATTGAAACACCTGTTTTTACATGGTTTCTGGTGGCTGCTGTTCTATTTTCCGCTCTAACGTTCCTACTTGGCATCTGGGTTTGTTCCAACGCCCCCCGGTCCGGATATGGATCCGAGGAAGATGTACCCACTGTCGTTGAGCATCCGGAAGATTTGGACATGGACAATACTTTGACGGAGAAGCCGAACCCTGTGAACCAGACATCAATTCTAAATGAGGAATCGGGCACAACCCAACCCTCCACACAGAAAGTGCAGGAGAGAACTTCCGAACCAGCAAAACTGGTAAAGAAAACGCCGGACAAATCCGCTGTGGAAAAAGTAACGCCCAGGAAGATTCCCTCCGAAAAACGTGCGCAACAATCCATCCAGAAGAAATCAAGTACTGCAACTACTTCAACCATCCAGTCTGAAAAAATTTACTACATTCAACTCACCGCCACAGTCAACCGAAAAATGGCTGAAAAGATGAAACGAACATATGCCGGGAAGGGATACAATATGTACCTCATCACGGGCAAGAAACATGGGAATACTCTGTATAAGGTTCGAATTGGTGTGTTCAAAGACTGGAAGAAGGCCAAAGCAATTGCAGAAAAAATTCGCAGAGAGGACAAATTAAAACCATGGATCATAGCGATGTGACCCGGCTGCCGGAATGGATCCGGAAGGAACGGATAAATCTACAGGAACTACATGACATGAAGGTTACGCTCAGGGGACAGGGACTCCACACCGTGTGTGAATCCGCCATGTGCCCCAACCGGGGGGAATGTTTCAAGAAAGGGACGGCAACATTCCTCCTCCTCGGAGATGTTTGCACTAGAAATTGCGGCTTCTGTAACGTGCTTTCCGGCCGACCGGAAACCCCGGATGTCGGAGAACCCGGACGGATAGCGAAAACAGTCCATGAAATGGGCATTAAGTACGTAGTTCTGACAATGGTGAATCGGGACGATCTTTCAGATGGTGGCGCCGAAATTGTTGCGGAAACTGCAAGAAAAATCAAAGAAGTTTCTCCCGGGGCCAAAGTGGAGGCTCTGGTTGGGGATTTTCAGGGAAACATGGACGCCCTTCGGATCATTCTTGATTGCCCCATTGACGTTTTCAACCATAATATTGAAATGGTGGAACGCCTCTTCCCCCGAATTCGACCAAAAGCCAACTATCGCCAGTCACTGGCTATCCTGAAACTGGCAGCCACGGAAACCACAACGCCTACTAAGTCCGGGTTTATGGTGGGGCTGGGGGAAACGGATGAAGAAATACAAGTCCTCATGTCTGACCTTCGGAAAGCCGGGGTGACAATTCTTACAATTGGCCAGTACCTTCGTCCGTCTGTTCGAAATATAAAGGTTGCGAAGTACTACACACCGGAAGAGTTTGACAAACTGGCAGAACAAGGGGAAACGATGGGATTCAGTCACGTGTTTGCCGGACCCTTTGTCCGAAGCTCATACATGGCGGAGGAAGTTTTCGGAGCCGTTACCCATGGCTGACGAAAAAGCCATGTCAGTGGGAAAAGCTCTGAAAGCCTTTCTCATGCTGGTGTTGTCAGCGCCAATATTTTCTCGATGTTTCGGTCGCCTGGCAGCATTAACTCATCCCCGCTGGCTGATCGCCAAAGCTATCCGTCGATTTATCAGAATGTACAGCATTGACACGAGCGAAGTCGAAAAACCTGTAGAGGAATATCCCTCCCTTTCCGCATTCTTCATCCGCAGATTGAAACCGGAAGCCAGACCGATAAGCAGTGATCCAACCGAAATTGTTTCTCCCGTTGACGGGTTAGTGATGACTGAGGGAAAGCTGACAGAATCAATGGAAGCGCTTCAGATTAAGGGCAGAAGTTATGAACTGCAAAAACTGGTACCCGAAAACATGGACCTCTCTAGCTACAAGGACGGTCGGTACATGCAGCTGTATCTTTCACCCCGGGATTACCACAGGATTCATTTTCCCTTTGAAAGCCGGATTTCCCGGGCCACATATCGAAAAGGACACCTGCTGCCGGTAAATTCCTTTTCCCTTTCCCATTTCAGGAACGTATTTCCTGAAAACGAAAGGGTCATCCTGGAACTGGAACACAACAGTCAAACTGCACTGATGGCCCTTGTGGGTGCTTTGAACGTTGGGCGCATCGGCCTTTCGTTTTCCAACTTTGAAACCAATCAAGGCAAGCGAAATGATCGGGAAATTACATTGAATCGGGATCATGGCGAAAAGGGGGACGAACTGGGATGGTTCATGATGGGTTCCACTGTTCTCCTGTTCTTTCCTGCAAATGTATTTGATCCTTCGATTCAATCAGGTGCAACGGTCCGTGTCGGCCAGCCAATCGGAAAATGGCTGTAAATTTTCGAAACCTCAGGAACACAGCGACCTTCAGGAAAAGGGAAAAGACAGAGCTGAAAAACCCCATCCCATTCAAAAAACAAACCCTTACTGAAATCTCACCATCCGAAATCCCCCTGACACCGGAGCTTCGCCTGTTAACCGGCCTGGCCGAACCGATGGAACAGGTCTGTTTTTTCGACACGGAGACTACGGGCCTTTCCGGTGGGGCCGGCAGCATGATTTTTCAGGCAGGAATCGGTTATTTTGAAGGGGACAAATTGGTTGTGGACCAATTCTTCATCTCGTCACCCGTGGAAGAGCCCAAATTTCTCAGCGCGTTGAATGAAATTCTCTCCTTCCATCCCACAGTGGTCACGTACAATGGTAAAAGCTTCGATATTCCCCTACTCAACACCCGGCTTATCCTGAACCGGATGGCGGAACCGGAATTGAATGTAATTGATCTGCTCCACGCGTCCCGATCAATCTGGAAACACCAGCTGTCTTCCTTTCGTCTCACTGATGTGGAACGGGGTGTCCTTGGCATCTTTCGGGAAAATGACCTCCCGGGCTCCATGGTGCCCGGCGTCTATCGTGATTATATCCTTGGTCGAGACAGAGGTAGGATTCTTGAGGTGCTTCGCCATAATCATCAGGACATTGTATCGCTCGCGCTTCTTTTGAAACACATGGCCTCCGCCTGCAGAGAACAGAACAATCCACACATCCTCGTAACACTTGCCAGAAAGCACTTTCAAAATAAGGATTCCGATGCCTGCATTGACGCCGCTTCCCTTTGTCTCCGTGGACAGGTTCAGGAAAAAGTCCGGACCGAAACATTGTGGCTCGCGTCGCTGGCATTGAAACGAAGGGGTGAACTGGTCCGGGCTGCGAAGGTGTGGGCAAAGCTGGGAAACTGGCAGGCAAAACTTGAACTCGCAAAGTATCTGGAACACCATACAAAAGAAATCTCCGCCGCTCTGACTGAAGTGAACAACCTTCTCTCATCAGCATCCCTTTCTTATCACATCCGAAAAGCACTCATATACCGAAAAACCCGCCTGCAGCGAAAACTTCTGGAATTAAGGTTGAGTGAAGAAGGGAAAATGGTAAAGAATCCAGACTCACCGTAGAATAAATAGAGACAGAGGACGAA
>CAZRHT010000030.1:0-25454 GCA_964599895.1 uncultured Holophagae bacterium | reverse complement strand
TGATAGGTGATAGAAAATCCGGTTTCATTAAGATCATACAGGCCGCTGGTGTTCAGGTGCTCTAGGTAGCCTGGCTCCAGGGGACTGATCTGATATTCCTGGCCGGTCACGGCATGATCCCGATAACTCTTGAACTGAAGCGCCAGGCTCCAGCCATTGCCCTTATCCAGATAGCTGAGTCCCAGCGAAATCCAGAATTTCTCACTGCTGGGCATTGCCGGGCTCATGTCATTGTAGGGAATCGTATCCGACGCGTACCGCATTCCGCCCATGAGACGAATCTTCTTGGTGGCAGTGTAGTCCAGAGAGAAACCATACATGTTCATATCTGACCATTTCTGCGTCATGCCCCTGTCCACAGCAGAAACGGGTGCGTTCACATAATCGAAGAAAGGAACTTCGAGATCGGAAAACTTGTAAGTTGCCAAGTCCACTTCAATGATCCAGCGGTTACTGGGATGATAAGAAATGCCAATGGTGCCACTTGCCGGCATCTGAAATATCGAATTCATGGTGGCACTGATTCCTCCGAACTCCCGATTGAATGCTTCCACCGCGTTGGGAATGTTGAGCTGCGTGTGCTGACTGAACGTCACAGGCATGTCGGCAAACTCAAAATCCACTTTACTCTTGTACACAACAGACACCGACCATTTCTGAAATATGTTCCAGCTCATTCCGGCTGTATACCCCGTTCCGGTGTCCGATTCATCCACTGAACCCGCCGTCTCATAGAATCCCAGCAACTCATTATCTTCCCCACCGAGAAAATTATAGTAGGGCGCAACAAGAGCATTCTGGAATTTCAGGGAAGTTCTATTGTAATCCACAGAAAAACCAAGTCGAAAGCGGTTTCCGAACTGGTATCCGGCACCGATCGAAATTGCGTTTGTCATCAACTGGTATTGGGACGCAGCAAAACGCCCGGGGAAATTATCTCCCCAGCTGTTTTTTACATCTGTTGGTGTTGTCAGACCAATTCCCAATGTCATTTTTTGTCCCACCGGCAAGGTGAAAAACATGCTTCCCGGCAGCAGAACGCTCTTTGAAGCGTCATACTGATTGCTGCTTTCTGTGGAATACGAGAGGCTTGGGAAATGAAATGACACGGTGGCCTCAAAATCAAAGTTTCTGACAAGGCTGAGAGCAGCCGGGTTGTAAAAAAGCGCAGAGCCGTCCCGGACCGAATCCGCCAGGATTCCTGCCTTTCCGGTGCCGGATGCCCCCTGATCCACCAGGAACATGGAATCTGCCATTGAGATTCCGGGTAACAACAGGACAGTGGCAATGATGACAAACAATTTTTTCATGTAGTTTTGCTCTCCTTAACAATTTTTTCCGTATCAAGCGCAATAACCAGTTCTTCATCGGTGGGGATTACAAAAATATCCGCCTTTGATGTATCGGAACTTATTTTACGCGCCTGACTGCTTCGCTCTTCATTTTTTTTCTCGTCCAGAGAAATCCCGAGAAAGTCCAACCCGTCACAGACCGATTTTCTCAAGAAGGGACTATTTTCCCCGACACCCGCGGTGAAAATCAAGGCATCCAGGCCGCCCATGGCCGCCGCGTAGGAACCCACATATTTACGAATCCGATAGCAGTATACGTCCATGGCCAGCTTCGCCCGTTCATTTCCTCCCTCCATTTCCTCTTCCAGATCCCGCACATCGCTTGACAGACCCGAAATACCCATCAACCCGCTGTGCTTGTTCAAAAGGGAATCCGCTTCAGATTTGGAAAGTTCCTGCAGTCCCATGATGTAGAGGATGATTGCGGGATCCAAATCTCCGCAGCGGCTTCCCATAACCAGGCCCTCCAGTGGTGTAAATCCCATGGACGTGTCCACGGATTTCCCGTCTACAATGGCCGCCATACTTGCACCATTTCCGATATGTGCCGTTATGATCCTTTTTCCCTTTGCTCCATCCTTGTAAAATTTGCTGAGATATTCAGAAACGAAGCGGTGAGAAGTTCCGTGGAAACCGTAGCGGCGAATCTGGTAGCGCTTGTAAAAGACATAGGGCAACGCGTATATGTACGCCTTTTCCGGCATGGAAGAATGAAAGGCAGTGTCGAATACTCCTACGTGGGGACGCTCTGCCAGTACCCGTTCCGCCGCTTCAATCCCCTTGAGATTTGGCGGGTTGTGCAGGGGTGCCAGTTTGAAATTTTCCCGGAGTTTGTCTTTGACCTCTTTGGTAATCAACATGGATCTCTTAAATTCCTCTCCCCCGTGAACCACACGGTGGCCAACGGCATCAATTTCGTCAAAGGACTTGAGAATTTTCAGGTCTTTGTCCTTCATGAGATCCAGAATAGCCCCGATGGCTGCAGTATGGTCCAATATTTCTCTGGTCAGTTTTTTCTTCTTGTCATCACTTGTGGCAATTGAAATAATGGAAGAAGCCATACCAATCCGCTCCACCGAACCCTTGGCCATCTTCTCTTTTTTTTTCGTGTTGATCAGCTGGTACTTTACACTGGAAGAACCGCAATTCAACGTCAAGATAATCATGGAGACACCTTCTTTCCGTCTTTGTCGTATTTGAAGAAACCTTCCAGGCTCTTCATCCCAAGCTTCTGCTCCCGCACATGACGCCTGAGCAAGGGGCAGGGACGGTATTTTGCATCCCCCAGCTCGCGGAAAAGAGACTCCATCCATCCCAGCAAAACGTCCAGTCCGATAAAATCTGCCAGCGCCAGTGGTCCCATAGAGAGATCAAACCCTAATCGGATTGCTTTGTCAATATCCTCGGCAGACGCCAGTCCCTCCATCAGCACATGCATTGCCTCGTTGAGCAGGGGCAAAATCACTCGGGTGGTCACATAGCCGGGATATTCAAAAACTTCAATATACTGGCGATCCAATTCATTAAGAAGTTTACGAGTTGAATCCACTGTGGCAGAGCTGGTCTGATGGCCCTTCACAACTTCAACCACCGGCACTTTGTATACGGGGTGCAGAAAATGGAGCCCGATGAGGCGTTCCGGATTCCGCAACACCCTGGAGACCTCCGTTACACTGATGGTGGTGGTTGTCATGATCAGCAGTGCCTCATCATCACTGATCATATCCAGCTTTTTCATCAGATCGCGCTTCTCATTCAGTTCCTGACCCTTTGACTCAAAAAACACAGAGGCCTGGGCGAGATCCGCTTTTACTGTCGTGGTGGTAATCCGGCTCAAAGCCGCTCTTTTTTCATTCTCCGTCATACCCCATTTCTCTATTTCTCTGTCTATTGAAAATGACATTCCTTCAACCGCACTCGTTAGCGCCGCCCTGTTCTCATCGTAGATTATGACGTCCAATGCGTTTCGAGCCAGTGTCAGCGCGATTCCCTGGGCGATGGTACCCGTGCCGACCAGTGCAACAAGGTTCTGTTTCATACAAACCCCTCACCAATAAAACTTCACGGGCATTGTAGCATACCCCCTGCCCTGTGTTATGATTTTCAGGACAGATTGTGAATTCAGAGTACGGAAGCTGCCACACCCAAGGAGGTCTAATGGCAAAACAACTATATCTTATAGATTCTTATGCCCATATTTTTCGTTCCTACTATGCCATTCGTAACCTCACCAACAACGCGGTGTTTGGATTCACCCGCACTCTGATGATGCTGATAGAACAGTTTCATCCCGAATATATGGTAGCGGTTTTCGATTCCAAAGGGCCAACATTTCGACACGACATGTACCCCGAGTATAAAGCCAACCGCAAAAAAATGCCGGACGACCTCCAGGAACAAATCCCCCTTGTCCACGAGGTAGTGGCCGCATTCGGTCTTCCCAACGTGGCCACCCCAGGTCTTGAAGCCGATGATCTGATCGCCACTTTGGCCCATGAAGGTCGAAAAGCAGGGTTCGATGTTTATATTGTTTCATCCGACAAAGACTTGTTTCAACTGGTGGGAAATGGCGTGTACATGCTGGACCCCCGTAAAAACTACATTGTTATGGATGAAAAAGTGGTGGCCGAAACCTTCGGGACACCGCCCGGGAAAGTAGCCGAAGTATTGGCATTGATGGGAGACAGCTCGGATAATATCCCCGGCGCAAAGGGCATTGGCCCCAAAACCGCCATTCAGTTGATTCAGGCCTTCGGCTCTATTGAAGGAATTTACAACAACCTGGACCAACTGAAAGGGAAGACACGCGAAAACCTGGAAAAAGGCCGGGAGATGGTTCAGCTTTCAAAGGAACTGGTCACATTGAAGCCTGACTCTAAAATGCCCATTCCCCTGGAATCCTGCCGATTCAGCCCTCCGACGTCGGAAGATCTGGTTCCGTTATTCAAGAAACTTAACTTCCAGACCCTCCTTAAAGAAATCGGGACAACTGAAATTAAGATAAAACGTGACACTGACTATCGCGTGGTGGACACTCTGCGTGAAGTGGATGAATTGGTACAGCACCTCTCTGAAAAACCCTTCTTTACCTTTGACTTTGAAACCTGTTCTCTGGATACCATTGCTCCGGAAATAGCGGGAATTTCTTTTGCCATGGAGCCAGGAAAAGCGGTATACATTCCGTTCATTTCCAGGGGCCAGCCTGTACTCAATTCCGTCACCGTACTCCAGAAGCTGAAGCCCCTGATGGAAAACCCCGAAATTGGTAAAATCGGTCACAACATAAAATATGAATACAAAGTGCTCCAGGCACTGGGGATTCATCTCAAGGGCATCCGGGACGACTCTATGCTGCAGAGTTACCTTCTGGACGCGGGGATGCATCATCACAGTCTGGATGAAGCTGCGGCACGAGTCCTGAACCGGCAGACCATTACCTTCAAGGAGTTAACGGGAGGGCTGAGCTTCTGCGAACTCCCTGTGGAAAAGGTAGTTGACTATGCCTGTGAAGACTCCGATGTGGCACTGCAACTGGCAGAAGAATTCCGCCCCCGAATCGAAGAAGAAGGCCTCACACAACTTTACGAGGAAATTGAACGGCCCTTGATTTCAGTACTGGGAGAAATGGAGCAGACGGGTGTGCTGGTGGACCGTACATTTTTAAGTAATCTCTCCACAGAATTTTCCGGTAAATTGCGGATTCTGGAGCGTGACATTTACAAAGCAGCCGGAGTGGAATTTAATATCAATTCCCCGAAACAGATGGGATTCATTCTGTTTGAGAAAATGGGGCTTCCTATCCTGAAAAAAACAAAGAAAACCAAGAGCTACTCCACCAGCCACGAAGTGCTGGAAGAACTCGCCGTCAGCTACGACATCGCCCGTTTCATAGTGGAATACCGGATGTTCTCCAAGCTGAAATCAACTTACGTGGATGCTCTGCCGGAAATGATTCACTCAAAGACCGGCCGGATACACACCTCCTACAATCAAACTGTTGCCGCCACGGGGCGCCTGTCCTCCTCCGACCCCAATCTCCAGAATATCCCCATTCGTTCAACAGAAGGCATGCGAATCCGGGAGGCCTTCATCGCTCCGGTAGGAATGCAGCTTCTATCCGCAGATTACAGCCAGGTGGAACTTCGGGTACTGGCACACCTTTCCGGAGATGAAACGCTGATTCAGGCCTTCCGTGACGGGGAAGACATCCACACCCGCACCGCATCGGAACTATTCAATGTCCCCCTTGAAGCAGTCACACCGGAACTTCGCGGCCGGGCAAAAGCCATCAACTTCGGCGTGGTGTACGGAAAACGGGAGTTTTCTATGGCAAAGGAACTGGGTATCAGTGTCCAGGAAGCCCGTGATTTCATCACTCACTATTTTGAACGCATGCCGCTGGTTAAGACGTTTATTGATGACATTATTCAAACTACAAAAAAAACCGGTGAGATATCAACTCTATTTGGACGAAAACGCAAGATTCCGGAAATCAACAGCAAGAATGGCAACCTGCGCCAGAGCGGGGAAAGGATGGCGGTGAACACCCCCATCCAGGGGACTGCTGCGGATATAATCAAGAAGGCCATGATCAGCATCCACAACCGTCTATCGAACTCAAAGCTGAATGCCAGAATGACCATGCAGGTGCACGACGAGCTAATCTTTGAGGTCGCTGACAGCGACATTGACGGCTTGAGTCGTCTGATCATCGAAGAAATGGAACATGTTATTGAAATGGCTGTGCCGTTAAAAGTCAATATCGGTATCGGCCCAAACTGGGCATCTTCAAAGTGATTTTCCACCAGCCCAGAGGTTTGCGGAAAATCAAGTTTAGTCTGAGTCTAGGTTCCAGTCCAGAAAACATTGGGAAATACGCAGGGAAGGCTGTATTTTCCCAACGTCCACGCCCACTTTCCACACCCACTCTGGTGCATCACTCGCACTGCCCAGAAAGCAGATTGTGTTCATTTCAGTACAGTCAAATGGCATATATAATGCATACATATTCTGCACGATACGAAATGCTGTTCAGCTGCCGATTCAATACGTTTTCATGGTGGAAACATACGGTCGACTGAATAATCGAACCGTATCCAAAACAGTTTGTACCCGAAAAGGAGGGGAAGATGAAATCAATTTTCTGGCTCACTTGTGTTGTTCTGATTACCGGAATCAGTTGTACCGCACCAAAAAAAAGCGAAACGTTACCGTCGGGAATGACAGCCGGGAAACCGGCTCTGGTCAAGGCAATAGCGGGAACGTATATGCTGAAAACCGGCACATATAAAGGGCGCTCTATGGTAAGCACCATCACGGATCTTACACTCAAGCTATGCCCAAATGGAAAATTTCTCATGCGCTATGCGAGCCCTGAAGAGCGGGGCTTTGCAGAACGAAACTCTAGATTGAGAGGTGCGAACGACCATACAGAAACCAGTCTGGTTCGGGGCAACTGGCGCATTGAAGGGACTCAAACCAAAGGAAAGCTGATTATGGCTTTCCGAAATGGGACCACGGAAATTTACATTTATGAAGTGAGACAGAAGGGATGGTTGAGTTTCAACGGTGCTGATTACTGGCGGATGGGGCCCGCCCACTGCCGATAGAATCTTGGGGACACGGGTACGGGGGGCTCACAATCCCCCTGTACCCGGCCAATGCAACAAATCCAGGAACAATGATCCATCGATAACTCCCGCCACCGAATTAGCTTGAAAACAGGCCTGTAGCCGGTTATGATAATGACAATAATGAAGAAATATAGCTTTCGTCCAGGTTATTATTTTACTGTGATGTTTCTGCTGTTCTGCTCATCGCCAGCTCCGGCAACAACCACCAGAGCAGACATACAGTTGTTTCATCAGCTTCTTGAAGTCACAGATCCCGAAAATCCCGCGGCCTCTATTCCCCCATTGAAAAGCTTTATCCGGCGTCACCCTGATTTCACGTTCAGGGGCACTCGACAACTGGCAGCACTGTACGTCTTCGGCGGGAAAGCGGAGGAAGCAAAACGGTATTTTGCCGGACTTCCAAATTCCAGGTTGCTGGAAAAAGCGATCGGATGGAGCCAACTGAAAGAGTTCGGCTACGCATTTCCCGAAGAGGAAACTGACAAATTGATACGTGATATCGAGGTCGATACCAAGGGTTGGGACCGCATTACTATGGACCGCCAGTTCCTCTTGTATACACTCGATGAGAATGGAAAGAAACCACCGGAAACGATCAAGAACCTCCCCATTGATGAAGAGCCGAGGCTATACCGAAAAATCAGCGACAAAATAGAAAACCTGAACCTGAAAGGTTTACATGACCTTCTCGTCATTTATCCCAAGGACTCTGACTTTCTGGCCCTGTTGGGAGAAGTTTTCCCGAACACTAACGGCAAAATGGATCAGCAACTTCCTGAAATGACTTTCGTGGCAAGTGAAGCCCGAAAAGCCGGAAACCTTGAAAGTGCCTTATTTGTAGAGTCCCAGATCATCTCATTGGAAGTCAACTACCTTGGTGAAAGCCATCTTAATAGAGAAAAATATGAGAAAGTTATAGCAGAATCCAAACGATACGCATTTTTTTCCACAACCATTGATCTGGTTTCCACGCTGGCCCTGCACAATATGTTTCGTTCCGATTATGAAGAGTGCCTTTTGTTCGCCGAAAAGGCGGAAAATTTGTCTCGACGCTACCACCTCTCAGTGCAGGCCGGAATTTACGCGGGATATATGGGTATCTGCTATAGCAATCTGTCCCAGTATGACAAGGCACTTGATGCCTATGGAACAGCCTGCAGTACTTTGAAAGAATTGAATCCGGACTGGTATTGGATCTGGCGGGCAAAACTTGCAACCTGCTTTGCCGCGATTGGGGATACAGACGCCGCCGAGACCATCTATCTTGAAATTTTGAAAACACAACTGGACAACGGCGAATCTCTTTCAGCTCAATACACGTATCGAAATCTGGCCGAATTGTATATCAAACGGGGAGAGCTGGGCAAAGCAAAGCAATATCTCAGCAAAGTGAATGCCACCGCCTTCCCCGCCCTTATTAAGAAAAACAATGCCATTTTCGGTCGACTTGCCTATGCTGAAGGCGATTACAGGAAGGCGGTCCTGTATCTGAACAGATGCCTTTCAGACAAGGCCCCCATGGACGCACCCACCCAACTGGATGCCATGATTGACCTTGCTTCCGCCTATCAGGCACTGGGACTGAACGAGAAAGCAGAGCTGGCATATCAGAACGCTGCAAATCATTTCGAAAATCTTGCCAGCACGCGTTTTTCAAATCTCACCTATCGCAAAGGCTTCTTCCGTCAGTATCATCAACTCTATATTCATTACATTTCTTTTCTTGTAAATGTGCTTCACGAACCCGAAAAGGCATGGCTCCTCATAAGGCATCTTGAGTCAGGACCATTCCAGTACTTTTCCGGTATTGTGCGGGAACATTTCCGGTCATCTCTTTCTTTTCCCCTACCCGCGCTGCCTGATTTTTCCTTCAACAAGACAGGAAGAAATATCGCCCTTAAGAGGTTAACAGTCCGAATTGAGGACGCGAAAGCAGATGATAAACAGACAATCCTGGCCGGTCCCGGTGGCGTGTTCAGGACGGACGGCACTTTCTACACCAGGATCAGCGATGCCGACGATGTTGAACGAGTCGATGTACAAAATGGTCATTGGGCCGGTATCAGCAGGAAAACAGCTCTTCTGGATGGAGAACCGATTCCGCTTCCGGATATTCCGGACAGGATACTGACGGCCATTCAATTCGACAGAGGAACCCTTCTGGTCGGAAGTTCCAGCGGGCTGTACCGATATTCTCAGAACGCATGTCAGCTCATTTACAAAAATGCGATAACGGCCCTGTCTCTGTTCAGGAATGAAGTTGTTGTGATTGTGCCGGACAAAGGTATGTTCCGAATAAATTCCTTTCCCGAGAATCGGGAAATGGTAGCAGAGCATCTTTATTCGAACATCTCTGAACTCGGGAATGCCGTGGACTTCACAAGGGTGTCGGAAAAGCAGTTCGTTGTGTTTGCACCAAACAGAATTCTGATTCTGGGCAAATCCGGCATAATTGCCAAAATCCCTTTCCCTTTTGGAGTGATTCAAAAGGTTTCCCGCCTTGGGACCGGAAGGTGGTTAATTCGTACTGTTCTCAATCGCGGTTTTGTGTTGATGAATGGACAACTCTATCAGATAAAGATGGGCAAATCCCACCTGCTGGCTGCCTGTTCAACAGGAAGAACCAGTTTTTTCTCAACAGATCATGAGATTCTGGTGGAAACCGATAGTCCGATGATCCAGGTCCCACTTTTCAGGGAAACAGGCCGCGAATTTCCAACTTCTATGGGAAAGATAGGCGGGGACAAGATTGCCCTTGGATTTCGGGGAGAGGGGATTAGCGTTCACAGCATGAAGAATGGCTCTTTTCTCGGATTTTTCCCCACAAAACTGGAACAATTCAAGGTAAACGGCTCCAATCTTGCGGTTCTTGCCAGTAGTGGCCATGTGAGGACCTACACCGGCAACTTGCCAAACAATATCCGTCTGGAAAAAACATTCTACCCATCTTCCCCGATACAGACCATGAGCCAGCTGGCGAACGGTTCTGTTCTTGCGTCTTTCAACGGCGGCGGC
Organism: uncultured Holophagae bacterium; assembly: GCA_964599895.1. Taxonomy (GTDB): domain Bacteria; phylum Acidobacteriota; class Holophagae; order Thermotomaculales; family Thermotomaculaceae; genus UM-FILTER-49-7. The sequence continues at coordinate 15,454 of CAZRHT010000030.1, read as the reverse complement.
CTTGTCAAATGGGAGAAGGATCAACCTACCCGTTTTTTCGGCCATCAGCAGGAATTACCCGCCGGAGTCACAATCAGCGCGATAGGTGAGCATGAGGGGAAAGTGCTGCTCGGGATAAACCGAGAAATCCTATCATTTGATTACAAGCAGGTTGGCACCGCCATCCCGGTTCCAGGAAAAATTACCTGTTTCGCTGAATATGGAAAACACATAGCCGTTGGTACTACAAGTAATGCCTTCCTTCTAAACGAATCCACGCCAACAGAAGTGTTTCCGGACTACGCCACGGGACAAGTATTTGACATGGATTCGGCCGACGGGACATTGGCTGCCGCCACCGAAAACGGTGTTTTTGTCAAAACTGAAACGGGCGTCTTCCATATTCCATCTCCGGAACCGCCTCGTTTTGTGGCTGTCACGGGAAATGAACTGCTAATGGTCTCAAAGAGAAGTATGTTTATCTTCAAAAACAATCAACTTCCTGTCCTGATTCAACTGGGAACGGACAAATATGTTATTCAAGTGCGCAATCATTTCATCTTTCTGAAGAGGGACCCATCTTCACAGCTTATTCTGGATGCTGGAGATGAAAACATGATCCATGTCTCCATCATGAAAACAGCCAATATGGATCTAATGACAACAGAATTTACTGGAATTCGTGCAAGATTCCTTGCTCCATTTGGCGGACAACCGGCCTATCTTGGAAAACCTGAACTCATGGAGAACGGAATGCCCGTTTCATCAACATCTTTGAAACCGGGAATCCACCATTTCACTCTAGCGGGAATCGCTCCCTTTCATCCGGAAAAAATCGGCTTTGGCGTGAAACTCGTCAGAAAACTATCTTACGCATGGTGGATCAGTGCCTTTCTGGCAATCATAACAGCCCTGCTCCTTCTAACAAGGTACTTCAAATGGAAGAAGGGCCGGTACATCGCCCACTACAAGATACTCGAGCAACTGGGAGAAGGCGGAATGGGGGCCGTGTTCCACGCCAAAGACGTTCGCAGCAACCACACTGTTGCATTGAAACTTCTCAATCGACAAGTGGACCCCGTAATGGTGGAGCGGTTCAAACGGGAATGGCAGATCCTGGATGAAATCAAACATCCAAACATAATTGAAGTTTTTGACCGGGGCGAACACATGGACCGGTTCTTCATCGCCATGGAAATGATTCATGGCCACACTCTGGATGAAATACTGGAAAAAAGCGGCCCACTGCCTGAACAGGCGGTCACAGTAGCCGCAGCCGCAGTGGCTTCTGCACTGGAAGTGATCCACCGCAAAATGATTGTTCACCGGGACTTGAAACCGTCCAATATTATGTACATTCGTCATTCAGAGAAAATAAGCGGAAAGGTCAGGTCGGAAGAAATAAAGTTGATGGACTTCGGAATCTCCAAGGAACTGCTGAAAGAGGGATTGACCACAGACGGCAGTCTGGTTGGCACACTGCTGTATCTGGCCCCGGAATCGCTCTCCAGCCTCACTGTGGATCATCGAAGCGACATCTACGCGCTGGGCGTTACCATGTATGAACTGCTGACTGGAAAACCACCATTTACGGGCGAAAATCAGGTCAATGTGTACTACAAAATTCTGAACACGCCCCCGCCACCCTTCCCGGACGATGTCCACATTTGTACAGAATTGAAAGAAATAATACTCAGATGTCTAGCCAAGGACCCTGAAGAACGTTTTCAAAGCGCAGGGGAACTCAACAAAGCACTTTCCGCCCTCACATTTCCAGATAAATAAAATCCTATCCTGAGCCTGCAGAATACGAACCGGAACCATCTGTAACCAAAATCAAAACTGCTCATCTAATGATATGAAAGATGGACAGTTGGAGGTATTACATGGAATGGATATATTTTGCTGCCGGTATTGTACTTGGAATGGTGATACTGGTCATACTTGTTTCACAGGCCATGCAACGTTACATGATCGTGGAATATCGCAGCAACCGCACGTTTGAAGACACGTGCAAAGCCGTAGCTGAGACAATTGAACAATTCAAAGACGAGGGATGGGGATTACCACTTGATGAATGGGACGCTTTTTCCGTGTTTCAGCTCAAACGGCGCGTACCGGAAAATTTTCGGAAGCTTCACATCTTTTTTGTCTGCAATGCCGACATTGCCAGCCGTATCCTGTCCCATAATCGAAAGATAGTGGGCATTATGCCCTGCTCCTGGGCCATTTATGAACTTGAAGACGGTACCGTCTGGTTGGCCAAAATGAATGTCGGGCTCATGTCCAGACTCTTCTCCGGCGTAATAGGATCAGGGATGAAACAGGTCTCAAAGGCTGACGAAAAAATGTTGGACAAAGTCCTCGGTTGACATAAAAAAACTGTTGACCGACTCATGGCTGTTTGCTACTATTCGTCTCGCCTGATGGGTTCCGGAGTAGCTCAGTTGGTAGAGCAGGTGGCTGTTAACCACTTTGTCGGGAGTTCAAGTCTCTCCTCCGGAGCCATTTTTTTATGTTTTTCCAATCCCTTCCTCTAATCCGACAGTTAATTAATAGCAATTTCAAATACCCGTTGTTCACTGTCGGCCGCAAGGACAGATTTTAGGTTCCTACTTTGTTCAGCCCTCAGTTCAACACTCAATTCCCGTCCCTTTCAACGGGTCAAGCGACGCGGCACCTGCGGCATCAATCCATGCCCACCAGGGCTTTGATGTATTGAATCCGCTCAGCCGCCTCCCAGTTCACTCCGGGTCGTTTCTGCAAACGGCCCCGAAAATCTTTGATACTCTTGAACCGATGTTTTTCCATCCAATCCCGAATCCCCTGTTCTATGTCTCGAAGCTGAGAAAACCCATTCAGAAAGAGAGTTGAACAAAGTTGAACAACACAAGCCCCGGCAAGCAGGTGTTTGAGCGCGTCTTCAGCCGTATGGATGCCGGTAGACGCGGCGAGGTCCATTTCAAGCTCATACGACAGAAGCGAAATCCACCGAAGCGGAACAGCCGTTTCATCCGATGAACTGTAAGCATTGCCTGCCTTTGGCAACAAGTTTTCCACATCAATGTCGAATCGGTAAAATCGATTGAATAATACAAGTCCATCAACGCCATGCCACTGGAGTTTTGCAGCGACATTGGCCAGCGAAGTAAAGTATGGCCCGAGCTTCACGGAAACGGGAATCTTAACGGCGGTCCTGACCCCGTCAACGATATCATAATATCGGTTACGTACATCATCACCTGTCAGACTTGAATCAACCGGCATAAAAGCGATATTCAGCTCCAGCGCTTGTGCCCCTGAATCCTCCAACTGGCGGGCATAATCCGTCCAGCCTCTGGGACTTGTACAATTCAAACTGGCAATGACCGGAATGGACAACGCTGCACGAGCATTTTTCACCAGGTTCAGGTACTCTCGAGCAGAAACTTGCTCCTGAAGTCCTCTGACATAGTCTTCTGCTTCCGGATGCCATCCGCTCTCCCCTTCGGGCAGGGCCGCATTTCCATTACGGAATATCTGTTCTTCAAACATGGATTTCAACACGACAGCTCCAGCTCCGGCTTCTTCACATTGACGCAGACTGTCCAGTGACCCCGTAAGACGGGAACTGGCTACTATTAAAGGTGTTTTTAGGGATAAATTCAGGTAAGAGGTTGTGAGATCAGACATAAAGCCTCCATATAGAATAGTCTTTACGATAATATTATACAGATATAGGACAGAGTTGCGTTGCTAAAAATGTGAAAAAAGTAATTTATTATTGAACTATCTCGTTTACACTGATAGCATGCGTGATGACGAGATGAAACCCGGCGGGATGTCGCTGAACAGAGCGTTTCATCTGTGCGAATTCAGGGCCCTGAAATAAATATTGTTCAGTAAGACTTAAATGGGAACGGCGAGACAAAGTCCGTCGCCAGGACGTTATTTCATGTTAGGTACAGTCATTACCATCACGCCCGATGATGCGTTGATCATAAGAATGGATGCCGATGAAGACAATGCGACTTGTGATTCCTGCTCTTTCAAAGGGCATTGTTCACTTCCCGCCCGAAAGACACTGACGCTGGTTCGCCCGGGGCAGTGGGAAGTGGGGCAACGTGTGGAAGTGGATATTTCACCACGGCTAATCGTACTGCTGTCAGCTTCCATGTACCTGTTGCCCGTCATTCTGATGATAGTGTGCGCCGGAATGATGGCTGGCAAGGGAGATATCCTGGCTGTTGCCGGTGCCTGTGCCGGACTGGTTGCAGGAATTGCTGTCAATGTCGCCTTGAATCGCTTCCTTCCCTTTGAAAAAATCATACAGATCAAGAGGTGTTGAATGCAGGTAGTACTGTTCACAGCTATGAGCATAGGTGGAATCGCCTTGATCTCCGGACTGGTTCTTTTTGTGGCCTCAAAGAAATTTGCGGTCCGTGAAAATCCACTGGTGGACGAGGTAGAATCAGAGTTGCCTGGTGCAAATTGCGGCGGGTGCGGATTTGCCGGTTGCAGGGCATTTGCCGAAGCGCTGGTGGAAACCCGGGATGAGAAACTTAAGTGTCCAGTGGCCTCCATTGAAATTATGTCGAATATTGCAGAGCGTGTCGGTATGTCTGTGGGCGCCGGCCCTCGGCTAATCGCACGTGTGCTGTGTAAAGGCGGCAACCGGGCCCATCGAGAAGGACAATATGCAGGTGTTTCCGGTTGCCTGGCAGTGACTGCAACCGGGCTGTCCACCCTCGTGTGTACGTACGGGTGTCTCGGCTCCGGCGATTGTGTGACCGCCTGTCCGTTTGAAGCTATTTCAGTAGTCGATGGGGTCGCAATCGTGGACGAAGACACATGTACCGGCTGCGGGATGTGCGTAGAAGCCTGCCCGAAGGATTTGATTCGACTCACTCCGGACACAGCTTCTGTTTTTGTGGCATGTCGGTCACTGGATGCCGGTGCTGCCTCTAGAAAAGCATGTCAGGCCGCCTGTATTGGATGTAAGCTGTGCGTTAAAACCTGCGAATTTGAGGCAATTGAATATGAGCCCTTTCTGGCTTCAATTAATCCAGACAAATGTACCAGCTGCGGTAAGTGCATTGAAAAATGCCCCACAAAAGCTATCGTTCAGGCGGGATGCGTAGAGCCGGCGAAAGCGGAGATACTATCATGAAAACAGTAACGTTCAAAAAAGGTGGCGTCCACCCCCCTGAACAAAAGCATCTCTCCTCACAAAAATCCATTGTAGAGATTCCGCTTCCGGACGAACTGACAATCCCATTGAACCAGCATCTGGGACGACCTGCCCAAGTTCTGGTCAAGGCAAAGGACAGCGTGGCAGCCGGACAGCGGATTGGGGAATCGGACGGTTTCATATCCGCCCACGTTCACAGTCCTGTGTCAGGTATAGTTCGAAAAATTGAAAAACGTCTTTCCCCAATGGGCTCCTTGGAAACATCCGTCATAGTCGAGGTGGATCAGGAACAGACTGAAGCCGACCTGCAAAAATTCCTTAAGCCATGTACAGATGACCCGCTGAAGATGGACGCAAAAGACTTATTGAATCGGATTTCGGACGCAGGGATAGTCGGCCAGGGGGGAGCAACCTTCCCAACTCACGTAAAATTATCCCCCCCCGACGACAAGACGATAGACCTGTTGATTGTCAACGGTGCGGAATGCGAACCATACCTTACCGCCGATCATCGACTGATGCTGGAAGAACCTGAAGCACTGTTCAGTGGGATACGGATTGTGACACATATTTTGGGTGTCCAGCGGGCAATCATCGGCATCGAAGCCAATAAGCCGGACGCCCTGAACAGTCTTCGCAAACTGGCAGAAAACTCCAATTTTCCGATTGAGATAGTGGCTTTGAAAACACGCTACCCTCAGGGCGGCGAAAAACAACTGATTCAAGCCGTCTGCGGACGAAAAGTGCCGTCTGGGAAGTTGCCATTTGAGGTCGGCGTAGTGGTTCAGAATGTGGGCACAATGATCTCCATTCACGAGGCAGTTGTCTACGGCAAACCAGTAATTGATAGAGTCACAACCGTTTCCGGCCAGGTGAACCGACCCGGAAACTTCAGGGTTCCCATTGGAACATCCTTCAGCTGCCTGATTGAAGCGGCTGGCGGGTTCCGGGAACCGGAATCTATCGGGGCGGTAATCAATGGCGGGCCGATGATGGGAAAAACAGTCCGTTGTATGGACATACCCGTTGTTAAAGGGACTTCCGGGATTCTGGCCTTTTCCAGAGATGAAATGCTCCTCCGGGAGGAAGGCCCATGCATCCGCTGTGGTCGGTGTTTGGATGCATGTGCCATGAGCCTCTTACCTACCGCCCTGGCCGATGCAGCACGTTCACACCAACCGGAACGTCTCACAAATGTGATGGATTGCATGGAATGCGGGAGTTGTGCTTATGTATGTCCGACCAGCCGCCGTCTGGTCCATTGGATTCGAATAGGTAAAGCAGTTTTTCGAAATGCGAAAAGGAGCTGAGAATGGAATCTCTTACGTTGCTCATACAGTCATCACCCCATATTCGATCTGAAGAGAACCTCAAACGGATCATGTATGACGTTGTTATTGCCCTGCTACCGGCATGTGCTGTAAGTGTCTACTTTTTCGGGTGGCTGGCTATCTCCGTTCTCCTGGTAACCACGATCAGTGCGGTATTGTTCGAAGTATTGTTCCTGAAAATCGCAGGGAAAGAAAATGTGTGGGAAACGGCTCTGGACGGGTCAGCCTTGATCACCGGTATTCTCGTGGCCATGAACATTCCTGTAACTTCTCCCTGGTGGATGTGCGTAGCCGGTGGATTTGTAGCAATCATAATCGCCAAACAGGTGTTTGGAGGTCTCGGATATAACATTTTTAACCCGGCTCTCGTAGCCCGTGTGTTTCTTCTGATATCATTCCCCGTACAAATGACAAACTGGATCAAACCTGCCCATTTTACCGGTGACGCCATTACAGCCGCCACTCCGTTGGGACTGCTGAAAACGGAAGGCCTTGCCGCAATGCAGCACGCAGTTACACATACTGACCTTCTTGTTGGCAGAGTCGGCGGGTCCATGGGAGAAATGTCCGCACTGGCATTGCTCCTGGGCACCCTGTTTCTCTTGAGCCGCAAGGTTATCACTTGGGAAATCCCGGTATCGGTGTTAGGGTCCCTGGCGCTTTTCACAGGTATTTTCTGGCTGACGGATTCAACAAAATATGCAGATCCTCTGTTCCATGTCCTGGCAGGGGGTGCAGTATTGGGTGCCTGTTTTATGGCCACCGATATGGTAACTTCTCCACTTTCCCGGAAGGGAATGTTGATATTCGGAACAGGGATCGGCCTGCTGACCGGCGTAATCCGGCTTTTTGGTGGATATCCTGAAGGCATTTCCTTCGCCATACTGATCATGAATGCATTTGTGCCATTGATTGACAGAGTGACGGTGCCGAAAAAATTCGGTATGGAGGCATCCTCATGAGCAGGTTTCAGGGAATTGGTGATGTGATTGTACTGGTGTTGATCGCCTTGCTCTCAGGACTTGCCCTGAGTGGTGTCTATCTGGGCACAAAAGAGCGGATTGCCCTGGCCCAACAGCGTGAATTGGAAGCGGCTTTGAAAAGGGTCTGCCCATTTATGGAATCTGACTACCGTGAAATTGAGTTCCAGTACACAGACCCGTCTGGAAAAACCCTGAAGATACCGGTCTATGCCGTTTACAAAGAGCATGTCCTGGAGGGTGCCGCACTGAAGCTGGTCACCCACGAAGGATTCGGAGGGGAAATTGTCTTCCTCCTCGGTGTCGGAAAGGACGGACGGATGACCGGTTTGTATATCCTGTCCCACAAGGAAACACCGGGGCTCGGCACAAAAGCCGCCAATAGATCCTGGTGGGGGCAGTTCGTAGGTCAATCCCTCGATACCATGAATTTCAAAGTAAAAAAGGACGGTGGGGATGTCGATGCCATTACTGCTGCCACTATCACGTCCCGTGCGGTGTCTGCGGGAATTGAACACGGGCTCCATGTCTATCGGGCATTTGCTGCGTCGGAGGTGAGTCATGGCAACTGAACAGACCGTCGGGAAATTGATGAAAAATGGGTTGTGGTCGGAGAATCCGGTATTTGTTCTGCTCCTGGGAATGTGCCCGACATTGGGAGTAACCAGCAGCGTTGAAAATGGCCTTGGGATGGGAATTGCGACCGCATTTGTCCTCGTAATGTCAAATCTCGTTATTTCCATGCTGCGTAAAGTTATTCCGAAGAAAATGCGGATTCCCTGCTTCATCGTCATCATCGCGTCCTTTGTCACCATTGTTGAAATGCTGATGCAGGCGTTTTCACCTGCCCTATACAGGTCACTGGGATTATTCATTCCGCTGATCGTGGTCAACTGCATCGTACTGGGCCGTGCGGAAGCCTTCGCGTCAAAAAACGGACTGTTTAAGTCTATGGTGGATGGAGTAGCCATGGGTGCGGGTTTCACCCTGGCACTGGCAGCAATGGGAGCGGTTCGCGAACTGCTGGGGAATGGGACACTACTGAATGTAAACATGGTGGGGTCCTCCTATCACCCCGTGCTGATGATGATAATGCCGCCTGGCGCCTTTCTCACCCTTGGTTTTCTCCTGGCTCTTATGAACTGGATCAACCGCAAAGCAGCCGCCAGAAAGGAGGCGTAATATGGATGTATCCACCATTTTCCTGCTGTCTATTTATGCCATGTTGATCAACAACGTGGTGTTGATGCAATTCCTGGGTATCTGTCCATACCTGGGAGTTTCCCGCAAGATTGAAACGTCATTGGGAATGGGTATGGCAGTTATTTTTGTTATGACCCTGGCCACCGCACTTACCTGGATTGTTGAACGGGGCATTCTCGTGCCTTTCGACATCGTTTTTTTGCGCACTATCGCGTTCATTTTGATCATTGCGGCATTGGTCCAGTTTGTTGAGATCTTCATGAAGAAGATGATGCCCGCACTGTATCAATCCCTTGGCATCTACCTTCCCCTGATCACAACCAACTGTGCCATACTTGGAACGGCAATACTGGCAGTTCAAAAGGACTACAATTTTCTAACCGCACTGGTCTTCGCTGTGGCCACCGGTATGGGATTTTTGATTGCCATTGTGATGTTTGCTTCCATTCGGGAGCGACTGGATACGGCAGACATGCCCGAAATCATGAAAGGCGTTCCTGCGGCACTGATTACCGCATCCATCCTGTCCATGGCCTTTATGGGGTTCGCCGGTTTGGTCCGGATGTAAACCGGAGGTTGATTTGAGCGCGATGGGAAAAACCGGCAGAAGCTTTAATATGAAAAAACGCGCATTATTTTTAATCCTGTCGGTGGTTTTGCTGGCAGGATTTGGAGCATACAACACATGGTTCCGTACATATTATGAAGTAGCTGGTACTTTTTACGCCATGGGAGGCATTCCGGTTGAGGTCAAGGCGTATTCGATCTCCCGTTCCCGCTTCAAACCTATCTTTAATCACGTACGGGAAGAATTTGATTCCCTTGAACAGGAAATGAGTCTTTTTCGCGCCGGTTCCCATCTGAATCAGATTAACCGGGATGCATACAACCATGCAGTACCGGTAAAACCGGATACATGGACCGTGTTGAATCTGGCAAGGCTGGTCTACCGGCAATCGGATGGATATTTTGACCCTGCGGTGGAGCCATTGCTGGACTTATGGAAAACAGACTCCAGGGAAAACATACTACCGACGACAAAAGACCTCGCCCGGATTCGGAACCATATTGGAATGGACAAAGTACTGCAGAATGAAGCAACACATACCGTGCAATTTTCAGTGGAGGGTGTCCGGCTGGACCTGGGAGGAATCGCCAAGGGATACATGTGTGACCGGGGAATTGCCCTGATGCGCCAATACGGAGTAAAGCGGGGGCTAATTGATGCCGGCGGTGACATCGTCTTGTTTGATGATCGAAGCAACCCGGAACCTTTCCGAATTGCAGTCCGCTCCCCAGATGGACACGGAGTACTGGAAACCCTTAAATTAACTGAAGGGGCCATCGTCACCTCGGGGAACTATGAGCGCTACGTGGTGATTAAAGGTCACCGTTATTCCCACATCATCAACCCGGTCACCGGCTGGCCAGCAGATCATTGCCGCTCTGTTACCGTTACCGGTCCTTCCGGTGCCGTGGCAGATGCATGGGCTACGGCAATGGCTGTACGCATCTCGGATCATCTGCCGCTTTCAGGAATATTACCCCCCGGCTATCGGGTTGTCGGTTCCATTGTGGACCATGACCACCCGGACAAGGACCATCCAGAATAATCTCACAATACCACACCTGTTGATCTGCAAATTAAACATACAGCATTTCCAATCCTGCTCATAGGGTCTGAGAAGTGATACAATTGACGCGAAAAATGAAATTGTGCGTCCATGCGCAGCGGAGGTCAAATGAAAATTCACCGTTTACTGGTTTTTACCTGTTTTCTGTCAATATTTACCGTCATTTCACTGGCAGCCGGAACCAAGGCACTCACTCCCATCCACGACATCCAGGGGAACGGTGCTGCTTCACCGCTGATTACTGACTCGTCACCGGATCCGGTGGTGAATACAGGCGGTATTGTAACTGGGCTTACAGACAGTGGATTTTTCCTGCAGGCGCCTGATGCGGACACGGACGGCGACCCCCTCACGTCAGAGGGTATTTATGTATACACCGGCTCTGCCCCGAGTGTAGCGGTCGGAGATGAAATCACTTTGACCGCAACAGTATCTGAATACTATGAACTTACCGAACTTGGCAGTGTCAGCGGTCTGAACGTGCAATCCAGTGGAAACCCGCTTCCAGCACCGATTGCACTGGACGCCACCTTTCCCAGTCCGGACCAGCCATATCCCGGTTCGGATCTGGAAAGATGCGAAGGAATGCGAGTAAAAATTGAAAATGGCGTTGTCTGCGAAGGTAATGACTATCACGGCGACGTAATCGTCGCGGCCAAAGCTGTAAGGCCGGCCCGTGAACCCGGTATTCTCTATCCAGGGGAAACCGGTCTCCCTGTCTGGGACGGGAACCCCGAACGGTTCCAGATGGACCCGAATGGTCTGGGGCTGGCTGACCGGGACATCTTCGGAGGAACTGGAATTGTGAACGCAACCGGCCCCCTAACCTATTCATATGGGTACTATAAGCTTCTCCCGGACACGCTCCAGCTTGCAGATTCTGCCTTCCCGGAAGCGGTCCGTGACCGGAATCCCGGAGAACTGCTCCTGGCCACTCAAAATATGCTCCGGTTCATTTCCACCAACGGCAATTACTCCGTTCGACTGACGAAGGCATCCCTGTTGATTCGCACCATGTTGAAAGCGCCGGACATTCTCTGCCTGGAAGAGGTAGGTTCTCAGGCGGTTTTGCAGGACCTGGCGGACAGAATTCATGATGACGATCCAACTATTCACTACACGGTCTACTTCGGCGCAAGTGGTACCGGAGACATTCATAATGCTGTCATGGTAAGGGATAGCGTGCAGGTTAATGCTGTCACCGAAGAACAGGTGGGTGAGACTTTTGAAGTAAACGGATCCACCTACACTCTCCACGACCGCCCTCCTCTGCTTGTCGAGGCGAACGCGACAGTGAACGGCTCAAGCCAGTTGATCTCCGTCCTGGTGCTCCACAACAGATCACTCAACGACATAGAAAATCCGTCCGACCCGGCCAAAGAGAACTTTGTTCGTACGAAACGCCAGCAACAGGCACTTCGTATTTCTCAATTCATGGAAGAATATCAGGCAAACCATCCGCAGATACCGTTTTTTGTGGCCGGTGATTTCAACGCTTTTGATTTCACCGACGGCTATGTAGATGCGACCGGTCAGATCAAAGGACATCCGGACCCTCTGGGTGCCATGCTGCCCGCCACCGATGAAGTGGACCCGGATTTCACAGATCTTGTACACACATCTCCGCTTTCAAACCGCTATTCCTATGTCCATGAAGGCAACACTCAGATTATTGACCATATCCTGGCGTCTTACAGCGGAAGATACTACGTCCGAAATGTTCAGTTCGCCCATGTGAATGCCGACGCACCGGCCAGTTATGCCGACGATGAAAACCCGGATACTCCGGTTGGATTTTCTGATCATGACGGAATTGTTGCATTTCTCGATTTTGACCCCCAGGACGTAACACCAGGCTGGTTTGCCATTGTTCCGCATGTAGATTATCGACCTTCATCTGATGACCCGTCCTCCAGTTTCTGGGAAACCATCATTTCCATTACAGATACAGACAACAGTCCTTCTTACTACCATATTACTGCTCTGGACGATGAAGGAAACACCGTCGCGGAAACCCGCTGGCTGACAATCATGGGGCACAACACAGCCGACTGGAACCTCAATATGATTCCTTTCGAAACCTCTTTGTCACCTTCTGATTATGGCCGGATTGCCAGCATGAAACTTGAGAGCAATGGGGAATTTTCTGTCGCTGAGCGCTTCAAAGCAAGGGGGATCGCCAGCGGACTGGAGCTTCGCTCCGTATCCGCCGATGACTGGACAGACGCGGAAGCACAACTTCTGTCCGAGGTCGCCTATATCGGACACATTGATGAAAGCTGGCAGTGGTGGACCGGAATCGCCCACTGGACAAACTCCCCAGGCGGTGAAATAACACTGGATTTCCATAAGTACCTCGATACCGCCGATGTGGACACACCCATCGCTATGGATTTTCTCGACGGCTCCACTCCAATCGACAAAGTCGCTTACGTCAGCCAGGACATCACCGGCACAGAGGATGAGGAATGGATGAAAATAACAGGAGAATCCGGATGTAAAACCATGAGTTATCAGTTATTTGGTATCCACGAAGGCGGCAGCTCTCTGGGGGTCATGAGTGGGCTCAATGCCACTCCGGCAAATCGTCTTGCCACAACTTTTTATATCCCCATGAGCAAAGACGTGGACTGGCGGGGCATCGCGCTGTTGAATCCCGGTGACACTGCTGCAACGATCACCCTGGACATGTTCGTGGACGGGAGTAACGTAGCTTTCCCATCAAAAGAAGGGAAAAGCCAGCTCAGGGAAATCATTCTGACCCTGGATTCAAAGCGAAAGGTCAAAGGAGTTGTTGGAGCTTCCGGAAGCCAGGATCTGGATCTTTCCAACCTCGTACTGGGACTTTCCGACAGCACGCACTATAGCGGCATCCTGAAAATCGTTTCCGACGTGCCCATTGCCACTGAACTGGTTCAGGGAGACAATGCATGGTCTCACAACGAAGGCATCACGGGCATCAGCACCTTCGACACTGGTACAAAACTGGTAATCCCCTTCATTTCAAATGATATAACCTCACCGGACGGCTTCTCCCACACTCCGCACAACGGGATTTTGCACATTACCAACGTGGGGAGTGCCAATGCGTCTATCACGGTTACGTTCATGGACGAAAACGGCAATATTGTGGCAAGCAAAATATTGGAAAATGTTGTCCCCCTCTTCCCTATTGAGACAGACCTTGCATCGGAGGACAATCTGAACCATTTCACGGGCAGTGTCGTTTTTGAATCCACCCAACCCCTGGCGGGCAGCTATATCATCCTGGCCAGTGACGAGGACAGCGGCACACTTGCTGCGGACGGGCATCTTCAGTCTTCCATGTTTAAGATGGCACCGCAAATGTGAAGCACTGGACCTGTAAAGTTCTCACACTCGTTGCGATTCTTCCTTGTGATACAATGACCGGGATTTGCAACAATTCATTTTCGTGCTAATCCGAATCTATGACAGATTGGAATAGAAAAGGAAGGCAAAATGGTTTTCAATCTTGATTCGAAAAAGGAACTGTTAACTCTTCGCTCTCAGGTCGAAATGTTGAAGAAATCACTGGACGAGCTTTCCGTCCTCAACGATATTGCCACTGCTATCAGCTCAACACTTTCACTGGACGACGTGCTGAATCTCATCACCAAGAAATGTGTCCAGCACATTGATGTCGAACAGGCAGCTGTGTTTCTTGTGGATAAAACCGGAGAAGACGATGCCCTGAAGACACGGGTACGCCACTCCCGCACTACACAGAAATTGATCCAGTTCCGGCTTGATGATCAGTTAACCGGATGGATGCTGGCCCATCGGAAACCACTGATGCTCAATGACACCACTGAAGAAGATGCCTTCCTCTCCCCCACCCTTCGAAAGCATAACATCAACAACCTTCTGGCCATACCGCTGATTGTCAGAGGTGAAATTACCGGCCTGATCGCTTTATTCAATAAGAAGAATGACCGGAAATTCAGTGAAAATGACCAGAGTCTCCTGTCAGTTATTGCTTCTGAGTCAGCACAAATCATCGAAAGCAGTCGACTCTGGGAAGAAGAACGGAAACTGATTCATCTGCAGGAAGAACTCAGGACTTCCGAACGGATTCAAAGAAGCCTGTTGCCGGCCAACGTTCCGACCCTTGATCTCTACGATATCAGCGTCAAGATGATCAGCGCCAAAGAAATAGGGGGAGATTACTATGACTTCATCCAGGCCGCACCAGACAAATGGATATTCTGCGTGGGAGATATTTCCGGTAAGGGTTTACCCGCGGCTCTTCTAATGGCAAATCTCCAGGCCACTGTCCGCGGCGAATCTCTTTATGGACATCCGGATGTCTGCGCACGGCTCGCCGGTATTAATCGGCGATTTTTCAACAACACCACACCGGAAAAATATGCCACTCTGTTTTACGGAACGCTGGATATTAGTGAGAACAGCTTTGAGTTTGTAAACGCCGGCCACAACAAGGGCATTATCATGTCGCCGGGGAAAGCACCTGGGCTCCTTTCGACTAACAACATGGCGGTTGGATTCTTTGAAGATTCCGAGTTCAGTAAAAAGACAGTCCCGATGACCCCCGAAAGCATTCTTGCCATCTACTCAGACGGTATAACCGAGGCCCTGAACGAACAGGGAGAAGAGTTTGGTATGGATCGTCTTATTCAACAACTGACCTCTCACGCAAATGCTTCTGCAGAAAGCCTCGCAGATTCCGTTTTTTCGGCTGTCCGGACTTTTGCAGGGACTGCACCACAATACGACGACATGACTCTCATGATTGTGAAACGCAAAAGCGGATAGAATTACGCTATTCACCCAAAGACACAAAAAACAGAAAGAAAAACTGATTCTCTTGCCAGGAGCGCAAAGGACGCGGAGACCGGAAATATCTATTCCCTGATTGTGTCAAGTCCCGAACCTGGTCCCATTTTTTCCTTGGGCTTGGCCCTGTGGACCTTGTCTGGAAGATGGCTGCAAAGCAGTCCGGACTGACTTTTCAAAGTAGAAGAATACAATTCCTCAGCTCCAGTTCGGGGAGGGAGGATGCAGCTCAGGTGCACCCGCACCGACCAGCGAACTGGGGAAGTTCGGCTCCTGTTTGATTCGATGCCCGCGAAAGCGGGATGGCATCGGTACCGAACGGCTCTCATGCTCGCATGAAAG
>CAZRHT010000029.1:0-35155 GCA_964599895.1 uncultured Holophagae bacterium | reverse complement strand
CATTATAATTTACAGATGATACAGCAGGATTTTCGATCTGCCATGAAAGTGTTCCGGGGACGGCAGCGCCATCCAAAACCTTTACCTGGTTCTTCGCTGTAGTGTTTATCTTAATCTTGAATGTTTTGTTTACCGTGGTGGTAGCGCCATAAGCTGTCAACACAAAAGTAGTGTCAACTTGAACCGCCTCCGTCACGATGGAATTCTGGTTAGTAACATCAATGATGTCGTTCGGCTGGCTGTAATAAGGAAACAGTTCGGCTTTCGTATAGTCGCCCTGAATCGTCCAATAGAGATGCGCCACGTCGTTTTGATCCACGCTGTCTGTGCTGCCTGTAAAGAGGGTAATCTCTGGTTCAGAGCTGCTCACTGTCAGGGCGGCTGTCGCTACCTTTACACCGTCCCCATTGGAAGCAATTAGGGTGTAGGTTGTTGAAAACTGCGGCGTAACCGTCATTTCACCGGATGTCTCGGCAACTGCGCCAATTCCGGGGTAGATGGTAACGTCAGTCGCATTTGACACATCCCAGCTCAAGGTTGCATTTTGTCCTGATCCGATTGTGGTTGGCTGGGCACCGAAGGTATTAATCGTTGGAACTACCGCCGGGACTGTAATTTCATCCACGCTCACAGTTTCTGACGCAACACCGAAAATACCCATCGCCACCAGGGTAAAATCCTGGGGAAAATCCACATTGGGAATTGTGTAAGTCCCATATGGGTAATATCCCACAGGAGACAGATGGATGTCACCGGGGTTGAGAATCAATTCATTCACTTCACCTGTAACATACCATGCCAAAGCCAAGCTCTGCCCGTCCACTCCACCTGTCTTATCCGCAAAGAAAGACCCGATGGCCGGCATGAGCGCATCCACATCATTACCATAATTTGCAATTGTTACTTCAATGGAACCTACCGTGCTGACTGACTGGCCGGAGCCATTTCTGCCGGTAAATGTAATCGTCGCCGTCATTTCATACGGCGAAAGAGTCCCGGCAAGGGCTCCACTGGTTTTTTCTTCCAGCCGCGCAACCATTACATTGAACGTAGTCGTACTATTGACTGCAACAGTCTGGGAGAGTCCGCCTTCAAAACTCGAAAAAACCGTGCCACCGTCGCTTCTGGAGTATGTCACGCTATAGCCGGTGATAGTCACATCATTGAAATGTGACGGGGTCGCGCTCTGGTTCTTCAGGTAGTTGCTGACTGTGACGGTCGCATAATCCGCAGTAATTCCGTCGGTGGCATTGACCATATCTGACTCAACATTATTCTGACCATTGGTACTGACGATGGAATCTACCTTGAACACGGAAGGCACTTTGGCATCACCCGCCGCACCGCCGCTGCATCCCACCGCGAAAACCATACCCAAGGCCAAAAGAAACGAGAAAATTTTGATTTTCATACTCTTCTCCCTCATTTATGTTTAATATTCGACAATTTTCGGTGTGACAAAAATCAACAACTCGTTATTGGTTGTGGAGTTCAAATCATGTTTGAACAACCACCCCAGTAGCGGAATCTTGGACAATCCCGGTACTCGACCGTGGTCATACTGATCATTTACCTGGAAGATGCCACCGATAACTGTAGTGCCACCGTTACGTACCAGGACCTGAGTGGATGCGTTCCGTGTCACAATGGTGGGGTTTCCCTGAATTACGTGGGTCCAGTCCGGTTCTTCCTTCTTTACGTGAACATCCATGATGATCGTTCCTTCCGCCGTAATCTGAGGTGTCACTTCAAGCTTTAAAGATGCATTGATGTACTGCACGGTAACGGTATTGTTTTGAACCGTCTGAATTGGTATACGTGCCCCGCTCTCGATTTCAGCTGTTTTGTTGTTCTGAGTCACAACTTTCGGCCGGGAAAGGATGCGCCCGAGGCCATCATCTTCCATTGCTGACAGTACCATGTCCAACGAGAATGAGCCCAGGACATTTCCCATATGAAGGCCAAATGCACTGGTTGCACTGACAGCAGGCATATTGACGGCGTAGCCGCCAATTGAACCGATATCACCGGTAGTTGGGTCCAAAACACCACCAAAATTTAAGCTGTTGGGGAAGTTCATCCCCGTTTGAGTACCGAGGGAAGAGTCATACATACCAGTGAATCCCCATTGAATCCCCAGTTCGCGCTTGAAAGTTTTTGCCACTTCCACAATACGCGCTTCGATCAGCACCTGCGTGGTCGCCTTATCCAACGTATTGATCAGTTCCACAATGCCTGGGATTTTATCGGGGATGTCTGTCACAATGATGATATTTGTCCGCTCATCAATCATCAGCTTCCCCCGCTTGGAGAGATTGCCCTTGATAATCTTCTCAATATCCTTGACCTTTGCATATGACAGAGGCTTTGTTATGGTCTGAGTGGGCACACTCAAATCTTGTTCTTCTTTCAGTTTGCGCCGTTCCTGCTCTTCCTGGCGGAACTTTTCGGTTGTTGCAACCCGTAAAACGCCATTCTGAAGTTCACTGCCCAGTCCCTTATCCTTCAGGATAATTTCAAGGGCCTGATCCCAGGGAATATTTTTGAACCGGTAGGTCGCTGTTCCCGTCACGGATTGATCCACAATCAGATTCAATCCGGCAAATTCTGAAATGTAGCGAAGCAGATCTTTGATATCAATATCCTTGATATCAATAAGACCAATGCGCTCACCCACAAATTTCTTTCCGCCGCCTTCGATGGTACGGGTCACAAATGCGTATTTTTGTTCATTGTCTCCTGCTTTCATGTCGACAGGACCTGTTGTATCCTGGGCGGGCGTCAGCGCCTCGCCCACGTAAAAAGCAAGGCCATCCGGATTCTCCCGAACCTTGGCCATAACTTTCGGAAAATCGGCATCAACAGAAATCCTGACATTATCTCCTACCTGTCGGACATTTAAGCCCTTGAAATGCTTGAATGCCGTTGGAAGGTCTGACTTGTTCAATGCGGAAAGCGATGCGTTCCGAATCAGGAGATCTGCGTGGTTTCCTTCACTGGATGCCGTGTAATTCGCCTTTCCGGAAATAGAAAATTTAACAGCAAGGAGGTTGTCATCCAGAGTTGTGGCCTCTTTGAGTGCCATTTTGGTTTTCTCGTTCCCCGTAAAGAGAAAAGAGAGATGCTGACCTGTATTCTCCACCGAAACGTGAATACCCGGCTTTCTCAGAAAAGTCAGACGGTACTGGCCTTTCCCTAACTTTTCCATATTGAATGCCTGAATCTCTCTGGTCGAAAGTTTGGGAACTTTCGCCTCCACCGCGTCTACCCCACTAATTTCCACAACATACAAGTGCCCCGCATTGCTGACCACTGTAAACTGGAGGGGCTGTTGCTGGTCGTGAAAGACCGTAACCTTTGTGCCAAACTGATTGTCCACATAGTTCAGCCCCTTAATGGAATAGGCAAACAGACTTGTTCCCACCAAAGTGCACAAGAGAACAATAAAAATTCTTGCCTTGATGTTCATCAACTCCCCTCCTATTTATTTAAATACTTTGTGATATCACGGTAAGGCAGCAGCTGGGAAGGATCATCAATATCCTGTCGGAATATCACCTTCTCTACCTGCTTGCCGGTTTTTTTATCAACCGAAACTTCGATAGACATTACGCGCCCGTCAAAGAGCTCATCTCCCGGCTTGATCCAATAAATTTTATTATCACTTCCGAGTACAAGGGCTTCATATCCTCTCTTTTTGGATTTGATCAAGCCTTGTATCACAATTTCATTAATCGCCATCCCCTGAATTCCTGGACGCCGATCCTTCTTGCCCTTCAACCGTTCCAGATCAAACGGAGATACAAATGGGTCTCTATTGGATTTGGGGTTATATTTGAATTGCTCTTCGATGGACGGTTTGGCCACCTTTGCCGTTTCATCTTTTTCCTGTTCCTGGGCTTGCACCGAAGTGCCAATAAACAACAGGAAAATTCCCATCAAAATTGTTCTTTTCACTTTGCACCCCCAGATCCCGCCTCTTCCGGAATGTCTGTTTTGTCATTATAAATAAACGTGGAAACCAGACAATTCACCGAAAGTGAATATTTGGAGTCTTCCGCTTTCAGTTTCTCCATTTCCAAGTTCTTCACATTCAGAATTTTGGGGAAATTTGCGAGGTTGGCAAAGAAATTCCCCACATCATTGTATCGAGCTCTCAGTTTCAAACTGTATGGAAGCTCCGTATACACATCGGTCGTCACTTTCCTGCCGGCTTTGATGCTGACAATGTAAACCTGGTTGTCATTTGCCATCCGGTTGAGGTTGCCATAAAGTTTCCCGGCTTCCAGCGTACTGGGCATAATTTCCTTCAGCTTTGCCAGTTTTTCTTTCAAATCATTGATTTGACGGTTAAATTCGTTGATTTTCGCCTGTAATGCCCGCCCTCTCCGGATATCTACTTCCACTTTATCAATCTGTGCGCGGGTGGCATCTATCTGACGATACCAGTCTTTGAATACCAAAAAATATCCCAGGGCAACAATCAAGATCAAGAACGCGATCAATACTCCTGCCTGGGCTTTAGGGGATAGATTCTCCATCATCTACTCCTTTATGCTCCCATCCCCGGCTTGGAGGACTGGTTGGTTGACTGATTGATAGACAATACCATTTCAAAATAGACTACATTTGGAATCCGGTATTTTTCATCCTTCTGCAGCAGTGGATATTCAACACCCGATATGAGCGGAGACTGGGACAAATCCTGATAAAACTGGTTTGCCGCCTCCGTGTTTTTTGCCCGACCCTTGATCGTAACGCTGTTACCCTTTTGTTCAATACTCTCGAACCAGACGCTGTCAGGGCATCGGTTGTAGATTTCTTCCAGCAGCTTCATCGGTTTTGATTGACGATCTTTCAATTGAACAATGGTCTGTTCCTTTCTCTCCAGCATCTCTTTACGGGCCCTGAACTGTTTTTCCTGCTCGATAAGACCCTGATAAGTTTTCAGCTCCTGTCTCTTTCTGTTGAGATCCTGGGAAAGTGCCTCTTTCTTGCTATGTAACATGTAACCCCAGACACCAACCCCCACCAGGCCCACGATGAACACAATCGCCGCCACAACCATAATCGCATTGGATTCACCTTCGATTGCCGAAAAAGAAGTCACAGCGGTCGACTCTTTCGGAACCTTCTTTGGAGACCCCTCTCTACCAGAAAGAAGATTAATCTGTATCATTTACATCTCCTTTCTCATCGCCAGCCCAACTGCGGTTGCAGCCATCGACGAAATTTCATTGATAAACTGGGCGTCAAACATATTTTCATTCACTTCAATGGATTTGAAGGCATTGAAAATCTCCACTTTGAATCCCACCTTGTCAGTAATTACCTGTTCAAGGCCATACACCAGCGCCGATCCTCCTGAAACGAGGATTCGATCAATATTGGTATATTGTGAGGTGGCTTTAAAAAACTCAAAAGTTTTCAGGAACTCACCCACCATGTCTTCAGAAACGGAATTCAGTATGGGGATTACACTTTCGAATGAGACTCCTTCAACGGAGCCGCCTCTTTTCAAAAGTTCCGAGTCTTCAAACGAGAGGTTCAGCTCCTTCTGAATCGCATTGGTGTAATAATTCCCACCAATAGAAAGATCGCGCCAGAAAAGAGAGCGGTTCCCACTCATTATATTGATATTGGTTGTTGCCGCGCCGATGTTGATCAGAGCCGTTGTGACCTCATCCGCCACGCTGTAATTCAGTTCGGTCGTATTCTGCAGGGCAAAAGCGGCCACGTCCACAACCCCTGGTTCCTTACCCGCCTGAACAACCACACCAGTATACTCGCTGATGACGTCTTTCTTTGCTGCAGCAAGAATGACCTCCATCTGCCCATCCTGACGCTCTTCTCCGGATACAATCTCGTAATCCAGGTTAACTTCATCAATTTCAAATGGGATATACTGTTCGGCTTCCCAGCGAATAGACTCGTTCAGTTCTTCCATGGACATCTGTGGAAGCAGCATCTTTTTGATAATGACGCCGTTTCCGGACACTGCCACAGCTGCCTTTGCAGCCTTCGCACCTGTTTTTTCAAACAGCCTGCGAACTGCATCTGCCACAGCAAAGGAGTCCATGATGGCGCCATCCACAATGCTCTCCGGAGGAACCGGTTCCACGCCAACGTTTACCAGACGATATCGCATCCCCTCCTTGTCAAGCTGTTTCAATTCCACTAACTTGACGGCAGTGGAGCCAATATCCAGACCAACCAGCTGTTTCTTTTTTCCAAATATCACATTCCACCTTCCCAATTTTATTTATATAAACTTGTTAAAAAACACAATAGCTCACTAACCTCCCTCTTGTCAACATATAAATGACCGTTCATGGCTCCTCCCGGACCACAACTACGGTAATGTTGTCATCTCCCCCTCGTTCGTTTGCTTCCCGAATAAGCTGGTCAATTAGTTCTTCCGGGTTCTGATGATATTCACTAAAAATCTGTTCCATCGTATCACCAGGCACCATCGAATTCAAACCGTCACTGCACAACAGCAAAAGGTCGCCTGGCTCCATCGGCAGTTCATCTATTTCCACGGAAAGGCGCTCAGCACCGCCAAGTGCTTGTGTGACAACGTTTTTCATCGGATGAATACGTGCCTGCTCTTCCGTTATCAGTCCCCTTCTAACCTGCTCTGAAACCCAGGAATGGTCATTGGTAAGGAGCGACAGTCTCTTCTTCCTATACAGGTAGGCTCGGCTGTCCCCCACGTGCGCGATAGTGGCGTTGTCTTCCTCAAACAGGACTGCAACAATTGTAGTCCCCATGCCATTGAGGTGCGGGTCTTCGGCAACTCTCGATAGAATGGCATCATTTGCCAGTTTAATTCCAACCATCAACTTATTCGCATTGAGTGAAAACGCAATATCATATTTATACGGCCAGGTGATATCTTCATTACCATTGACCTGCCCCAGAAAGGTTGAGATTCGGTCCACCGCAAGTTCGGAAGCGACTTCCCCGGCGGCATGGCCACCCATTCCATCAGCCACTACCGCGAAATCCAGGTCAGGACTCGTAAGAAATGCATCTTCGTTATGATTTCGCTTCATTCCCACATCTGTTTTCCCAAAAAAAGTACAAGTCATAAATCTACTTCCTACCGAATAACTTTGCAAAAAAACCCTTACCTCCATCATTCTTTGAAACCACAATTCCCAGACTGGTCAGCCCTTCTATTGCCTCCTGGCAGGAGCTGTCCATTTTTAACGCTTTTTGAAAATATTTGATCGCCCGAGTGTTCATTCCACCATTTATGTAGATGGTCCCGATTCGGGCAAGATAATTGGCTGAAAAAGGGTCCAGAGCAACTGCTTTTTCCAGATATTCTACCGCCTTTCGCCGCTTTCTGGGGTCAGTCCCCATGACCGTGGCCAGATAAAACAGATACTTGGCATTATCCTTGTCCAGGTACACCGCCTTCTTGAAAAACTCCTCTGCCATCTTATGGTTAGCAAAGTTATTCAGCTGATGAAGGCCATTCTTAAAAAAGTGCTGGGCTTGCTCTTTCGTATCGGTTTGTTGCACTGTGTCTTTATCTGAGTCCAGGCTCTGATCATAAGCAGCCCGCTTCTCCGGATCCTTCAACACATTGAATGCCGCAGTGATCTTCTGAAATAGCTGTTCTGCTTCTGCCTTCTCTTCAGGGTCAGAATATCGGTCCGGGTGATGCTGCTTGATCAGCTTGCGGAAGGCACTCGATATCTCACTCTGAGATGTATTCTTGTTGACCTGCAACAAATCATAATAATTCACTCATCACCTCATTTAACTAATTACATTATAGGAAATTACAGCTTGATGTAAATAGTTTTATCAATATTTTTTGCGGCCCCTTAATATTCTCTGCGCAGCACGTCGGACAAATTCCGACAAGGAACGGTCTCGATTGAGCAATTGCAGATCTCTATCTGTCAAGCGATGGAGCAGTCCGAGTGAAATGTCCTGGGGAACTTTCGGGTTCCGCACGAGACTCAGCACAACTTTGTATTTTTTCAGAAAAATTCGGTTGGATGCCAACGTTCGCAAGACATCCCGGTTCACGTTTCTCATGGCAGAGATCACTTCCGCCTCTTTCTCCGTCAACTTTGGGCTTTGCATGACCGCCAGTGCCACGGTTCGGTTTGAATCGCGGATCAATATGGAACGCTCTTCTTTGTTTCCCTTCAAAGCGCGTTGTATTTTCTCGGAAACATTCATCTTCAGCAGTTTCTGGTATGTGTTGAGGTCCATGTCTTCTTCGATTTCGATATGGGATGGTGCGTTTAGATCCTCTTCGTTTTCTTCCGCTACCAATCCCGAATAAACCGCAAGATCTTCATCTGAGACTCCCTCTTCGAGTCCAGTCACATCTTCTTCAACCTCTTGTTCTGTTGCTTCGATGGCAGACTCTTTCGTCGTTCCCTCATCCGCCTTTTCCCCGACCAGTCCAAACCTGAGGTACTCCTCCAGTCGTCGAGACTGGGCCGGAGACAAAGCCTCATTCTCCTTCAGGTTGTCAAATACCCTTGGATGAGATTGCAGGAGCGAGTGGTTGTTCAACAGATAATTCAAAACAGCACTCGAAGAAAGAGTCGCCATTTTTTCAAGAATTTTGCTGTTGCACGCCGGGTTTCGCAAGATATCAAGGTAATATTTTTCCGCGTTTTCCTGTCCCCCATCCGAAAGGAGCTCGAAATAGAAAGACATTACATCTACTTCTTCTGTATGAATCAAAAAATCGCCAACTACTTCAGTGGGAATTTCAGAAAAAGAAACGGAAACTGCTTCCCGGATTCCCTCATCACCTTTCTGGTAAACCACGGGAAACAATTCGAGGACCTGATCTGTAGGTAATGGAAAGGTTAGCGTGGCAATAGCAGACAGGACATCCTGCGGGATACTTCCGTCTAATATTTTCTTCTTCAGATCCAACATGGCAACTCAATCACTGTTCTGACCGCTTTTTGGTTAAGACAAAATCCTTCACCACCCGCTGGCCTGCCGGGAAAACCACTTTTTGGTTATCCACAAAAACACGGATATGCTCTGCATTTCCAACACTTATGATGGCAGGGTCGGAACAGACTGTGGTGTAAAGTTCACCCTTCATCAGAATAAAATCCATCTCCTTATCCGGACATCTCAGGTGGATCCAGCATTTCTCATCCGCCTCAAACCGAACCGGAAAATCGGTGCTTTTGTTATCAACAGGTGTGGCAGAATCCTGAATACTGCTATTCCCCGATTCGGAAACACCAATTCTATTCTGGTCAGAATCCTCCGTTCGAGCTTTTCCATCCAAAGCAGTTGTTGATTGAGTCAGCGTTTTTTTTGCGGACAATTCTTTGCTATCAGGTTCTTCCTTCAGGTTCATCGTGTTTTTTTCGTCTTTTGCCGATTTTGAGGACGCTTCAGTCATTGGCGACGTCGAAGATATGGCCGGCTCGTCATGTTTGGCCCCGGTTGAAAGCAAATTCCGCCAGCCCCCCCCCTGATATCTCCAGAAAATGGCGGCGGAAAGAAGAACTATGACGAAAACGAAAACGATTGTTCGAACATGGGATTTCTCTTCCGGACCATCTTCAGATTCCACAAGATCCGGTTCTACCACAAACACTTTCTCCAGAATAGGTTCAGGCGACAGACCAACCGCTTTGCAATACTGGCGAACAAAGTTGCGCGCGAACACGCCTGAGGGGAGTGCGCCAAAATCTCCGGCTTCAATGCTTCTTAGCAATCTGATGCTGATTTTGGTGGTTTTTTCAATATCCGCCAACCCCAGTCCTTTTGCTTCTCGTTGTTTCTTCAATTGCAAACCGATCTCTTGCATTTCACCCAACTTTTTCAGATTTTTCAAGTTCAGGATAAACGATTGCCTTGCCCTGTTCAAGTGCAAAAATTTTCAGTCCGTCACCATAAAAAAAGACGCGGGAGAAACCCCGCGCCTCTTTTCATGTCAGTTGCTATCCCTCAATAGGAAAATGATAGCTTCCAGTTGTCAAGCGTACCAACATCCGCACCGGCTCTGTCTGTAACCTTCAATTTCCAATCCCCATGGATCGCGAGGCCACTGCTGGCCGTTACTGTCCATGTTTTATTGATGTTATTGGCAGAACCGCCTTCCCTGTTTGAAAGTACTGTGCTGGACCCATTGGGTGCATACACTGTGACTACCAGGTCACCAATATAGGTATGAGTAATGTTCACAGTTACAGCAAAACTGGTAACAGTGGCACTGGCACTTACATTGAGTGTACTGGTAATTCCGGTAGCATTGTTATCCGGAATAGATATCGGCGTATCTGTACTGGGGAAATCGTGTGTGCTGCTGGAGTATGTCGCCTTGACCGCCAATGACCAGCTGTCGATTGTACCCGTATCATACCTGGCCAAGTCCTTTACCTTCAGCGTCCAGGTCCCAACCGCATCCTGACCGTTGAAATTTGTGAGCGTATAGGTCTGGTTAATGTTGTTAGCGGAACCACCTGCTCTGTTGGACAGGATAACTTCCGTACCGGAGGGTGAAATCAGGGATACAACCAGGTCACCGATATAGGTATGGGTAATATTCACCGTAACCTGGAAATCCTGAATACTGTGGCCATCATTCAATGCCAGCGTAGAAGTCACACCGGTGGAATTATTGTCCGGAATAGATTTTGGAACGTCACCGGAACTGAAGGTTCGCGTTTCCACTGTTCCGGATGCAGGGTTAACTGTAATAGTCACATTCTGGCTTACATTACCACCATCGCCCGTAGCCGAAAGCGTGTAGGTGGTGGTCGTCGTCGGGCTCACTGTCATGGAGCCGTCCACCGCAACGGAAGATCCGTTAATTGTGCAACTGGTGGCATTGGTCGTCGTCCAGCTGAGGGTTGAGCTGCCGCCGCTTGTTATGGTGCTCGGACTTGCGCCGAAGCTGTCGATTGTCGGGGCAGGGGTGGTCCCGGAAGCGGTTATCGCCACATCGTCCACATACCAGCCGGTCTTGTTTACTGAACTGTCACATGCCATCCTGAAGCGTACAATCACTTTGTTGCCAGTGAAAGAACCAAGATCCACGCTGACCTGAGTCATTGTCCCCAGGGAGCCACCGGTCCAGGCGCTACGCCCACCGATGGGGGATGAATAGCTGGTTGAAATGGTTCCTGTGTATCCACCTGCAGTAATGTGGCTGCCAAGATCAGTAAAAGTGTTGCCACCGTCGGTGGAAATTTCAACAACAGCGCCATCATAAGTATTTTCAAGATAATACGTGTGCCAGAACGTCAACGTCGCAGTGGAAGCCGAACGAAGGTCGATCTCCTGCGTCATGAGCATATCGTCCTTCACGCTGGGCTCATCTGCACTGAACCATGAATGGCTGCCCGAATGGACATAAGATGTGGAAACAATCGCCCACGGAGAGGAGCCCTGCGCAGCCGTTGTCCATTTTGAGCTTCCGCTTTCCATGTCATCACTGAAACTGGTCGGTGTCACCGGCTCCGCTGTTGTTGTGAATGTGGAGGTTCCACTGACTGATTCATTATTGGAACTGTCCTTGGATCGGACCCGATAATAGTAAGTTGTTTCGGCGTTCAGTCCGCTCAGTGTCACAGAGTGGCTGGTTACATAACCACCAGGTGTCGCGGTCAATCCCAGAGAAGAACTGGTTCCGTACTCAACTGTGGAAGTAGCTGCTTCATCGGTCGTCCATGTTACCGTTGCGCTGTCAAAGGAAGGATTCACGGAAATGCCGGTAATGACCGGTGGTGTCGTATCGGGAGCAGATGTACCGAAGCCTGCGTGGGCTACCAGTGCAAAAGGCTGTGCCCCCTGAGGTACGTTGTACCCCTTCACAGTGATTGTGTACGTCCCCGTCACTGGAGAAGCAATATCCACAGTTTCAACATTGTTGGTGTGATCCGCGCTACTGAGATGGTTTGGATAATAAGTCGTACCGGTGGGAGATTGAACGGTCAGGTCCAGATCGTTCACAAGCTGCTTGCTGGACGAAGTGGATGCCGGATAGTCGGTCCATACCAGCGTCACACGCATGGGAACGGACCCATCGGAAACGTCCCAGGAATACGTCTTCGTCCCGTTTGTATTCAGTCCTGTTCCCTCGTCAGCATACTTCATCTGTACCGGTGCAGATGGGAGAAAGGTATTTCCAAGGTCAACGCGCCCCCATCCCTCTACATTGTTTGGGCGGGTGGAAGGCTGTTCCCTTGTAGAACCGGTTCCATATTGACCGGGATACATGTCGTAGGCCCCATTCATCATGGAAGCTTTGATCAGGGCCGAGCTGGGGGTAATTCCTTCATGTTGAACAAAATATTCGCGGACAACTACGGCCGCGCCGGCAGTCAGCGGGTTGGACATGGACGTGCCACCTTCGTAGAGGTACCAGCTGTCATAAACGCCCCAACCTGTACCGGCACTGGAATCCTGAGAACGGACAGAGATGATATTTGAGCCCGGTGCCACGATGTCCGGCTTAATTCTGCCATCATCGCAGGGGCCGCGGCTGGAGAAAGCCGACATTCCATCTGCATTGTCACATACATTGTCACTCTTAATTGGTTCGGTTGGATAACTGGTGGGCCACCATGTGCCCCAATATCCCACATTCTGGTTAACATTGCTCTCGGACGCGCCCACTGTGATGCAGTTCTTGGCAGTTCCGGGAGAGCCCATGGAATCCAAATCCACAACGCCGTCCCGGTTGCTGTCCACACCGTCATTGCCCGCTGAGAATGTTATTACCATATCTTTATGGTTCCATGCGAACTGGTCCACCTGCACCGCAGATGTGTCGTATTGACCGGCAACCGGTGCGCCCCATGAATTGGAGTGAACGCGTGCTCCATCATCATAAGCCTGTTGAAACAGAGTATTCAAATCTGACGGAAGACCACCGAGACTGCCCCTGGAATCCAGTACTGACTGTTCCACCAGTCTTGCCTCATATGCCATCCCCCTGAAACGACCATTGGATTTCGTACCATTCCCCACAACAGAACCAGCAGTGTGGGTACCATGGCCATCCGAATCTGACCAGTCGTTAGTGCGACCCAGCGCGTAAGCCGCTAGAATCTTGTCATTGTGGCCGTCACTGTTTGTGTCTTTATAAAAATCAAGGTGAATGGAATCCATGTTTCCAACATCCAGACCCGTGTCACAAACAGCTGCAATCTGAGAGGCGCCGGTGTAACCTGCGTTCCACATAGCGTCAACATTCATGATGTTGCGGGAGGCTTCATTTTTTGCCCCATGACCTCCACCCTTTACAGGAACATCCACCATCATACTGTGGAGTTCGGGTGCGACATATGCTTCCACCCACTTTAATCCGGGAATTCTTGTCAATTGCGGCAGGGCACCCACAGGTACCGTTGCCAGAAAAGTAGATTGCCAGCCGGAAACACCGGTCTTTTCAACTGCCGCTCCCATATCCGCCAGCTCAAAACGGCAAATCCTCGGATCAACGAAAGAATAAAGAGAAACCTGCACTTTAACCGTTGCAGCTTTAGAATTCTTCAACTTGGCGTCAATACGGAAAGCCGGCTGGTAGATCCCCTTCCATTGAATGGACGAGTCCTGCAGCGCGTTCATCTGAGAGCCTGTTGTCCAGACCACAAACGCATTGTCCGGGATATAATCCGCGATCTTCATACCATGCCGGGAAAGCAGGTCCTTGATGCTGCTGTCAATCGAACGATTGAACTGCACAATATACAACCGCATTTCACTGGCCGGATAATGTACAACGTAATACGGATTGCTTCCCACCCTGGCCTTTATCTGCGCCATTGCCTTGGCGGACGTATCAATGCGTCCTGCCTTCAGGAAGAGTGTAGTACTTCCTGCAAATACTGTAACACTCATCAGAGTGACAATTAATAAACCAAACAAACGTCTCATGTAAAACCCCCTGAAACAATATTTCATCGCGGGCCCCAGATGAGACCCACGCTGCAGCCTTACCTACTGAATTTAAGCCGTACCCCCGTCAAAATTTTGAGACTGTATGTGGCTGAAATCCGGTTTCGGTTGAAATTATTGGTTAGAAGGAGACATTCTCGCTCTGACGGCAGGGGGTAGTATCTCTGCCTGGTGGAAGTGACTGAATACTTTTCTTCAGGGAAACGAATTGAATCAACAATATTGAAATTTGAAATCACTCGTGCTCCTGCCTCTATCTTGGAATAATGAATGACCTTATCATCGGGGGAAAAACAATGCAAGCCCTTTCTTTCATTTTTTTAATATTTTTTTTCTACATTATAATTTTTAACAAGTTTTGCTTAAACTGTATAACTGATGGACATCCACAAGCAGCATTATTTTTCTTATTGTGAAAAACAGATTTTGCCGGAAGGTATTCACGTATCTGATAGAAAAATATTAAATAATTGAACCGTAATGTACTGATTATATTCGGTCTATCCAACTTGCACTACTTATGGTGCATACCGAGAAGGCGAAATGGGGACAACACTATCCAGAGTTTCCCACAAGGTTTTTCACAGCTTTTTCCACAGATTCTGTCAAAACCGGTAAAACGGTTTTAAGTGAGGCCAGATGCGCTGAAACGAATGGCATCGTGTCAATCGTGTCAGAAACTACCTTCACGCAATAGAAGGGAAGTGAGTTTTCTTTTGCCCATGATGCCTGAGGATAGCATTCCATGTCCACAACATCGCCCGGAATGGACAGTTTTGCTTTCTGTGAAAGAATCGGTTTGCAAACAGTAGTAAGGTCCCCATCCGAACCAGACGGAATGTCAATGCACATTCCGGTTCCTCCGTCCCGGACCCTGGAAGGCCTCACAATATCTCCGATTCGATACCCGGTCTTCAGTGCACCACAAATTCCCGCGTTCATCACTGCTGTGCAATCGGGCAACAGAAGCGAACCGGGAAAATCTGAAATACCCATCCCGGTGGAGAGAATACTGACCGATCCGGACTCCAATCGCAGGCGCAACCATGCACTGGACATCAATGATCTCTTTTCCCTCGGAAGTGCTACTGCAATTAGAAGATTTCCTTTTCCGATTTCAAACTCCTGGTCATCAATTCCACCACGCCCTCGGCAGGTGCTTTCCCATCGTAGATAATTTCATAGACTTTCTCGGAAATCGGCATTTCCATTCCCATTTTCGTCACAAGCTGTTTCACGGATATGGCAGTCTTGACACCTTCCGCTACCATTTTCATGGAAGAAACGATGTCATCAATGTTGCGGCCTTTCCCCAGTTCCCTTCCTACTGTCAGGTTCCTGGACAACCCGCCAGTACATGTCAGCACCAGATCTCCCATCCCAGCAAGACCTGAAAAAGTAGTAGGGTCTCCGCCAAGAACCAGCCCCATCCGCATGATTTCCACCAGTCCCCGGTTAATCAATGCCGCCCGGGTATTGAGACCGTAACCCAGCCCCTCGACCATACCGGAAGCCAGTGCGATGACATTCTTCAAAGCGCCACAGAATTCGATTCCAACCAGATCTGTATGACGGTAGAGACGAAAATAGTCGCACGCAAAAGCGTGTTGAATTTCCTTGGCCATTTTTTCATCCTCAAATGCAACGGTGACTGCAGTGGGATATTTCTTTGCAACTTCTTTGGCAAAACTCGGCCCTGATATTACGCCGATCTGCCGAACACCGGCGGGGTCCAGAAACTCGTGGAGGATTTCTGTGACCCGCTTCAATGTGTTGTTTTCGATCCCTTTGGAAGCGGAGAGAAAAACCATACCGGGTTTCACAAAGGGAAGCAGGTTCGGAAGAACATGACGGTACACTTGGGTCGGGACCACTGTAAGGACAATCTCCGCCTCATCCATACAGCTTTCAATGTTGTGGCTTGGTGTCAAATTGTCCGGGAACGGAAATCCCGGCAGATAAATAACATTTTCCCTTTTCTCAAGGATTTCGGCGGAACCGGGCTCTTCAAATACCCACAACCGTACTTCATGCCCAACATCGGCAAGTAACAAAGCCAGAGCCGTTCCCCAGCTACCGGCACCAATCAAGGCAATTTTCATAATTTCCTCCTCACTATTCGCGTCCTTTTCGCACAAAGTCCCACATTTTTTTTCTCATCGTCCGACATATTTAATTCCCTGTCTTATTTGTCCGTTTCCAACTCCATTCCATCATGACCGGACAAGGGAAAGGACTCAAGAACATGATACACGGCTCCATCCGGCTTCAGTTCACTTTGAAACAGAACCAATTCCTTCACCTCAATTGACATCGCCATAATCGGGTGCTTGTTCACAATTTTTCCTGGCCTTTTGGGGCGATAAATGGTGATGTGGGGAGAAAACGGTCGCTTCTCCCGCTGAAATCCAACCCTGGAGCTTGCCTTGTCCACCTGCTCTGCAAGAAACCGAATTGACTCTATCGGTTTTAATGTCACCGCTATAATTCTGGGAGCCTCCGGATTCCCGAAGGACGTCAATTGATCTAATTCCAGTTGAAAGGGTGAGATTTCCTGAACCGAGTCCCGGACCACTGCAGTCAATGTTGAAATCTGATCCTCCCTGACAGGGCCCAGGAATTTAACAGTCAAGTGCATGGATTCGGGTCGGGTACGTCCTCGTCCACCATAAACCGGCATCAGGTTTTCCTGCACATTGGACAGTAAATCCCTTGCCAAATCAGTCAATGGCACCGCCAGAAACAAACGCCTTTCAACCATTGGAAACACCCTTTTCTCCTGCCTCGTGTTGAGATATCATCATTCGAATCATATTCAACGCTGCGGTCACGGACTGTGCACGGACCATCTCCCGGCTGCCTGCAAAATGAAATTCCCGCCCCACTCTTTTCCTACCGTCCGTAACACTGATAAAAACCAGCCCCGCGGGCTTTTGCTCGCTTCTGTCCGGGCCGGCAACTCCGGTAATGGCAATCCCATAGTCTGATTCAAACGCCCCCCGTATCCCGTTGGACATCCAGTCGGCAACTTCCCGGGAAACTGCTCCTTTTGAGGCAAGCATATCCTCCGGGACACCAAGTAATCGCGATTTGGCATCATTCTGATAAACAACAAAGCCACCAAGAAATGCACTTGAACTGCCAGGAATATCCGTCAGAGTCTTCCCCAGGAGACCACCGGTGCAGGACTCCGCCACAGAAACTGTTTTCCCTGCTTTTATCAGTTGCTCTAAAACGATTTCCTCCAGAAACCGGTCACCTTCAGAATAGAAGCCCTCCGGAAATTCTGCCTTCACGGCGGCAGCCATATCCTCCACTTTATCGTGATTCATTCCGGTAAGCACAACCTGCACTCTACGGAGGCTGGCAAGAATGGTAAACTCCAATTCATGGTTGGAAAAATTAAACTTCCGGAGCCGCTGGTCGATCACGGATTCGGGAATTCCCCCAAAATTCATGGAGATGCTGTATGGAACAGGAAAACTCCATTGTTCCTTCAAATGGTCAAGCACAAAATGATCCATCATGTGACGCATCTCCCTGGGCACACCTGGAAGAAGCACAATCACTGTGCCGTCATGTTCCAGGTAAGTTCCCGGTGCGGCGCCAGGGCCATTTGGAATCGATTCCGCTCCGTTCACCACATAGGCTTGCTTCGTGCTGTTTTCCTGAAACTCAGTGCCCCGATCCCGATAGCGTTGTCTCAGGCCTTCCAGAATTTCAGGGTCCAGCCTCATGGAAAGCCCCAACGCTTCAGCCAGCATGTCCCGTGTAATGTCATCACGGGTCGGGCCAAGACCCCCCGTGCTGACTACCAGATCCGATCGGGAAATAGCGGAAAGGAATGCGTCTTTCAATCTCGCGGGGTCGTCTCCGACCACTGTTTTTCTCACCACTGGAATTCCCAGCCTGCTCAGTGCATCCGTCAAATACAGGGAATTGGTGTCAATCTTTTCTCTTCCCAGCAATTCGGACCCGATAGCGATGAGCTCAGCTTCCATATCTACACCTTGATTACACCTTTGCGATGTCGCTGCGGTACACCATACCGTCAAACCGAACAGCATTAACGCCATGATAGGCAACTGATCGCGCTTGTTCCACGTCTCTCCCCATTCCGGTTACTGCAAGAACGCGCCCGCCTGCTGTAACGAGATTTCCCTCTGCCATTTTTGTCCCGGCGTGAAACAATGTAGCCGAATCCGGAAAATCCGGAGAAATGCGAATGGACAAACCTTTCCTGTATGCGCCGGGATATCCTGCCGATGCGCCCACAACGGTTACCGCCACTTCTTCTTTCAAAACCAGTTTCCCCGAAAGATTTCCAGCTGCGGTTGAGGCAAGGATGGGAACAATATCCGATTTAATCCGGGGAAAAATTACCTGGCTCTCCGGGTCGCCAAATCTCACATTGAATTCCAGAACAAACGGACCGTTTTCAGTCAACATCAGTCCGAAAAAAACCGTTCCCCGAAATTCAATCTCATCCTGCCTGAGCCCGTTGATAAAGGGCTGAATGATTCCGGATTCAATGGTAGATAACAGGGATTCGTTCACTCCCGGAGCAGGCGACACCGCCCCCATTCCTCCGGTATTGGGTCCTTTTTCCCCGTCAAATATCTTTTTATGGTCCTTAGCTGTTGGTAGAACCACATAGGATTTTCCATCGGTAATAATGTGAATCGATGCTTCCACACCAACGAGAAATTCTTCCAGAACGACCCTGGCTCCGGCTTCTCCGAATGCCCGTTTTCCCATGACTGTTTCTATAGCCGATTCAGCCGACTTCAGATCTTCACAGATGAGGACCCCTTTCCCCGCCGCAAGCCCATCCGCCTTTACGACAAGGGGAACCTGCGCGTCGTCGGAAGACAGAAAAGTAAGGGCATCTTCCTGATTGTCAAAGGTATGGCTGGCCGCAGTGGGAATGCCATGACGGAACATAAATTCCTTGGCAAAGATCTTTGAGCCTTCCAGTATCGCCCCGGTCCGGGATGGCCCGAATACCGCCAGTCCAACTGCTCGAAACCGGTCGGCAAGGCCATCCACCAGGGGTTGTTCAGGTCCCACCACCGTTAAGTCAATGTCATTTTCAAGGGCAAACCCCAGCAATGCATCCAGATTCCCAGCTTCGATGGGTACATTTTTCCCTAGTTCCGCAGTTCCAGGGTTCCCCGGAGCACAGAAAATATGGGACACGAGTTTTGAGGATGCAATTTTCCAGCAAAGCGCATGCTCACGTCCGCCGCCTCCAACCACGAGAACCTTCATTCCACTCTCCCGTAATCATCGTTCAATACTGACATTTAACAACATTACGCAGCAAACCGCAAGGGAAAGATAAGGTGAGAAAAATTGGAATCTATTTTATAATGAAGATGTTGCCTGATTTATTCTTCAGAATTTACCGGAACACCCTTTTCAACTTCGTGACGCCCCCGAATTACGTCCACCACGTCAATAATGGCAAAATAATTCAGAACTGCGGCAGTAATTAGAAAAGATGTTCCAAACTCAAAAGTGAAGCTCTTGACTATCCCCGCACTGTATGGAGTTAAAGCAAGAGCAACATATAATGGTCCCAATCCAAGTTCCACCAGCGCACCCCACTGGAACAGGACATTTTCGTCTCCCGGAGTGTACACCTGTCCGTGAAGATAAATGCCGTAAACATACATGAAGACAATGATCCCACCCAGCACATAGGCACGGCGCTTCTGTCCAAGGAGATAATGGCCCAGACCTGGGAAAAGCCACGCCATGCACATCATAAAAACTTCTCTACGGTCTATTTTCATTTATGAAGTCCTGATCACATACTTGATATCTGCAGATTCATATTCGCCATGTTCCCCCTCAATATTGAGGGTAAACGTACCGACCGACAATTCCGGGATGGAAAACGCTGTCTCAAAAACCCCGGCGCCATCGGTATATCCTTCCGTTACCAGTGTGGGCTCCTGCTGTGTGCTCAAAATCTTCACCATTACCTTAACCCGGGAAACCGGATCGCCGCCATTTCTCGCCATTGCAGATAATTTGAGGTGAATTTTAGAGCCGGACCGAAATTCCTGCCCTTCATCCTCCAGAACCAGAATCATTTCATCCTTGGCGCTGGAATTGTTAAGGTAGGCCAGCACAACCTCATCAAGGGTCTTTTTCGAAAGGAGCTCATCCAATGAAGCGTCCTCTCCCTCATCATACTTGCCCACTTTGATGTCCCGGATTACCCTGCGATGCTGGTCTTCCATCAGCTGTGTGATCAGCGTCTCGTCAAATCCTTCCACAATCTTCTCTGAATAGTCAAAGCGAATGGAATCAAGGATCTGCCCACCGACATAAATCAAACTCTCAATCTTGGGGTTGGACTCGCCCTTATCTTCCGTCTGGACATGGAAAAGCCGACCGCCATGTTTCACATCTGTGTTGAACCCAGTAATCATCGGGCATCCACCTCCCAAATTTTCAATCCTGATTATACACACACACAGAATCACCGTCAACTGTAGTGGAAGAAAGAAGAGAGAGAATAGAGATGAGGCTGCTACTTGAAGGGATGGACAGTTTATTCAGCAGCTTCAGCCCCCTAAATGAAACTTCATCACATCGGGTCATCCCCGGAAATCCGTCTATTCAATAGTTTTTTTGGCCTTTTCCAATTGCAAGTATGTGTATCTTCCGGATAGCTATTCATCTAAATACACAGAATTTCCCTTCACCAACAGTAGTATCTTTACTTAAAGCCAACAGAAACTATTCCTGTTTGGTGAGCTGTCTCACATTTGATCAGAAAGGAATCATTCTCCCTTGCATTTTATAAGCATATGCGCATATTATACTGCAACCCGACAGGCGGGAATAAATCGTGCGGTAACGAGGTTTTTTGTTCGCCGGAAAGCAGCAAAAACCAACTGGGACAGGAGGAAACATGAGAAAAAGACAACAGATGATTATGGTGGCACTCATCCTATTCTTCTTCGGTGCATTCACAACGAGTGCCGGAGCGGCAGTGAGTGGAGGAAAGAATTATGTACTACCACACATCCCTTCAGAACGTAACACATGGGATTGCCTGCTGATCGTGGATAACCTCCAGGGATCGGATGCCGGTTTTGACCTGAAACTGTTCAACGACGCGGGAGATTCCGTATTTACGGATAACTTCACGCTTGGAGCATTCGGCTATCGTGAAATCAACCTATATGATGGTCGATTCCCCGACAGCAGTTCCGGACTGATTCAAGTATCCGACGGTTCAAGCCTGTCGTTCCGATTGGTATACCGGAATCGAAACTATGGTGGAGTAGCCGAATTCCGGTTGACCGAAACGGCAGCTCCAATACTGGCTTACAACTTTGGCACCTATAACCACGCCCTTACATGGAAAGGACTGGCTGTGGCCAACACGGCGGACCAGGCGACAACTGTTCAGTTTTCTGCGGTCGACGGGAATGCACAGATTCTGGGTTCATTCAGTCGATCAATGCCGGCTCATAGTCGAGCAGCTTTCGTACTGAATGACGCTGACGCGTTCGGTATTGATTTCCCATGGGACCGCTGTGTCAGAGTCTACGCCTCTGCGTCGGTATCTCTGGCAGGGTTGAATATTTCCGGTATCCAGAATGAAAAGCTGCTATTCACTCAGGCAGTTCCCGCAGATGAAGTGCCATCCACTGGCGGGAACGCAACGACTGATTATGTGGTAATCGCGTGGAATGACCTTGGGATGCATTGCTATGACGATGATTTTTCCACTTTTTCTATACTGCCTCCGTACAACAACCTCTGGGCACAGGTAATCCACAAAGGCGCTACGCCCGAAATAGTTACTAGTGGAGTTACGGTCACATACGCATTTGAAAACAATACCACATCCGTTGGAAAAACAAATTTCTGGACTTACGAAGACAAACTATTCGGCGTTCAACTTGCTCCGGATACGGGTCTGAAAGGAAAACGTCTTGCGGACCAGATGGATGCAACGGCCGATCATTTCATCGCGGAAGGAATCCCTTTGACGCAATACAATGACGACGGAAGTGTAAATTACTACCAGACCGCCATCGTCACCGCGAAAGACTCGGCCGGAAATATTCTGGCCCAGACAAGGACAATTGCCCCTGTTTCCAATGAAATGCACTGTTCCAACTGCCATGAGGACAATGGTGTAGAGGGAATTTCCACCGGCTTTTACCGAACCAATATCCTGACGCTGCATGACCAGAAAGAAGGAACTCACCTGATGGACAACCGGCCGGTACTATGTGCTTCCTGCCATACCTCCAACGCATTGGGGACAAGCGGCTCTCAGGATGATCTGTCACACGTTATCCACATGAAACACAGGGACAAAGTCCCTAATGGCATCAATGGGTGTTACAACTGCCACCCGGGCCCTGATACCCAGTGTCTGCGCGGCACAATGTTCCAGCAGGGCATGGATTGCACCAACTGCCACGGTACCATGGCGGACGTAGGTAACGGCTCCCGCGAACCGTGGCTGGACGAACCCAATTGCGGGAATTGCCATGAATATGGAACACCTCAGAACAGGTTGTTTCGCCTCACGACCGGCCACGGCGGCATGTATTGTGAATCCTGCCATGGCTCCACTCACGCAATTCTTCCCTCAGGGTACGCGCCAGACAATCAGCAGAACATCCTGCTGCAGGGAAACGCAGGGGCCCTCGGAGATTGCTCCGTCTGCCACACCGATGGTCGAACCGGTGAGAATCCTCACGAGGTTAGCCCCCACCCGGAAGGTTGGAGACATGACCATGGACACTATGTGGAACACAACGGATACACGTCATGTGCAACATGCCACGGCTCGGATTACCGGGGCGGCACCAGTGGCGTGTCCTGCTATCAATGTCATAATGGTCCAAGTGGAGATGACTGATTCCATCAGCCTATGATTGCACTTGAAATGGGCAGGGACCAATCCCTGCCCATTTTTTTTATGTCCTTTGTTAATTTCATTGATTGTATCCCCTTCACCCCACTCACAACAATCACCGTCTCGCCCCACACAATGA
The DNA here is from genome assembly GCA_964599895.1 of uncultured Holophagae bacterium. Taxonomy (GTDB): domain Bacteria; phylum Acidobacteriota; class Holophagae; order Thermotomaculales; family Thermotomaculaceae; genus UM-FILTER-49-7. The sequence goes on along the minus strand of CAZRHT010000029.1, from coordinate 12,203 downwards.
TATGATACCGGTTGGCAATAGAGCCGGATTCGCTACGTGCTCATGGAGGAAACATGCCCGGAGTGTCTGTGATTATGCCGGTGAAAAACCAGGAAGACTATATTGAGGCCGCTCTCCAATCAGTTATCGACCAGGAATTCAATGACATTGAAATTATTGTCGTCAACGATGGTTCCACCGATGGCACTTCGAAAAAGCTCCGCTCCTTTCAACATGATAACCGGCTCCTGATTATAGAATTGCCAAAATCACGGGGAATTGTCACCGCGCTGAATATCGGGCTTGAAGCCGCAACCGGGAAATTTGTTGCCAGAATGGACGGTGATGATGTCATGCACCCGGCCCGCGTCCGGAAACAGGTTGATTTTATGCACTCCCACGCCAACGTGGACTTGTGCGGTTGTTGTGTCACCTGTTTCTGTGACGCCGGAAAGCTCTCTCAGGGAGTTCATACCTTTCAGAAGTGGCACAACTCTCTCCTGACAGACGTGGAAATGCGCCGGAATATTTACGTCGACAGCCCCTTGGTTCACCCTACTTTCTTTGGCACACGTTCCTTTTTTCTTCGCATGGGCGGGTATCAGGACAACGGCTTCGCTGAAGACTATGATTTTATTTTTCGATCGGTCTTTTCCGGCGCGAAACTGGCCAAGCTTCCGGAAAAGCTTCTGCACTGGAGGGACCATCCGAACCGGGAAATCCGAACCAATCCCAACTTGAAAAAGGATCGTCTGTTCCGGCAGAAGGCCCGTTTTTTCCGGGAATTTGATCCCCTGGCAAATCGACCTCTCTATCTATTCGGGATCTGGCGATATGGGAAATCTCTACTTGACGCATTGCTGGAAGAAGGACTGCAAATCAACGGCGTTGTAGACCCGTCAGGGAAACGGATTGCCAGTGGTGTTCGGGGACTCCACGCCTTTGACATGTCAGTGGAACTACCAGAGCATTCCATAGTTATCAATGCTCTCCCGATTTCAGGAACCCCTCTGCCCGAGGCAGCAACCTTTCTCGCAGACAAAACTGTCCTCAACTGGGTCCTCTGATTGCGCCGCGGCGCAACCAGAGTGTTGAATATTAAGTGATAAATGTTAAATGAAAGAAAAAACAGAGTGAGCGTTTTGAGTGGGCGTAGAGAAAACCAACGAACTGGGCATTCTTCGTCCTTTCTGAACTCTTCATCCATCACTTGTCCACCTTCACCCTTTTTCCTTTAAAAAACAACAGGATGAGGTATAATAAACCCGACCTCAGAAATTATACAGGGGGAAGCAAATGAAATTGAGAGCCATCTTTACTGTTTGTGCCGTTGTCCTGCTGGCAGTTTCCTGTCACAAGGCCCCGGCCCCGAATCCGAGTCCAGCTCCTCCGCCTCAGCCTAAACCAGAGGCTCAGACGGTGACCGAATCACCACTGGACAACAGCGAAATAAATGAAAATGCATTGGGAAACAATACGTTTTCAGGCAAGAGCGTTGATGACCTTAACCGGGAAGAAACACTTCAGGATGTTTATTTCGACTTTGATAAGTCCGTCCTGACCAGCGCTACCCGGGATATGCTGGCAAAACATGCCGAGTGGCTTCAACAGCATCCCACTGTCAAAATTGTCATTGAAGGGCATTGCGATGAAAGAGGGACAGAACAATACAATATGGCACTGGGTGACCGGCGCGCCACGAGTGTCAAGAACTACCTGATTTCCCTTGGGATTCTGTCAACCCGCATGAGAACCATCAGCTATGGAGAAATGCGGCCGAAAGTCAAGGGCGATGGAGAATGGGCATGGTCCCAGAACCGCCGATGCCACTTCGTGATTGTGGAGAAATAGGGAGGCCTTATGTTGAAATGGATTGCGGCAACACTGCTGCTCATGACAGCAGTATCCTGCGTGGAACAGTCCAATCTTACCCAGGACATTACGGATATTAAGAGTCAGATCTGGAGGATTCAAAAAGATCAGGCGGAACAGACCAAAGCAATTGAACAACTTGGGAACAACACTGAAAATGGGGAAACTGCCAACCGGACCCAGGCGGACATGCAGGCCACCCTGGAGGAAATTAACGGAAATATCAACATTCTGTTTGAACGGGTTCGGGATCTCAACGACAAGATGACCGTACTGCTCGGCAAGATTGTAAATCTGAACGGACCGGGAAAGGTACCGGAAACGGGCCAGCCGGACAGTCAGTCCACAGCCACACAGTCGATGCAGCATATCGGTTCACCGGACATTGTATTTTCCTCCGCTTATACCAACTACCTGCAAGGCCATTACGACGTTGCAGCCATCGGGTTCAAGGAATTTGCCACCAACTATCCGGATTCAGACAAAGTGGACAACGCCCTTTACTGGCTGGGGCTGTGTTACTACGAACAAGAAAAATACCGGGATGCTATTGCCCAGTTTGAGAAGGTCATCAACGATTATCCGGACAGTGATGTGCTCCCCGCGGCAATGCTTCGCAAGGGCCTCAGTCTGCTGGCATCCAATAGTATCGGGGTCGGCGTGGTGGAACTTCAGGATTTAATTAAGAAATTTCCGTTGTCTCAGGAGGCACGGCTCGCCCGAAAAAAGCTGGATGAGCTCCGCGTTAAAACCCAATGATATCCCGAATTATCCGTGCCCCCGTCCGGGTAGATCTCGGCGGGGGCACGCTGGACATCTGGCCCATTTCCGCCATTATTCCCAATGCTGTAACACTTAACTGCACGTTAAGTGATGGCATAACGATAAAAATCGAACAAATTTCAGGGCCCAGCACAGTGGTCAATGCAGACACAGGACTGATCGGGCAGATTCATTCCACCCACCCGGATCTTAGTCTCTCGGTCGCCGCTATGCGCTTTTTCGGCCCCCTTACAGAACAGGGTTTCAAGGTAACCGTGCATTCCAGCGTTCCCCGGGGCTCAGGCCTTGGCACGTCATCAGTCATCCTCGCCGCGTTGCTTTCCGGCCTCTCTGAGGCACTGGAGATTAAACTGACGCCAATGGAAATTGTCCGTACAGCTACTGACATTGAAGCCAGAATCATTGCCTGTCCCACAGGAGTCCAGGACTACATTGCACCTCTTTTCGGCGGCATGAATTGTATTCGTTTTCCGGCAGGAACGCTGTCTGTCAACCCGATACCCATACCGGATGGATTGCGAGACCGTATGGTGCTCATTTTTACCGGTATCTGTCATTTTTCCGGAGCGCCCAACTGGGAAATGGTCAAAGGCTTTCTTGATTCCAGCCAGATCAGAAGCGCGTTTTACCAATTGGCTGACATTGGTAATGCCGCGGTAAACGCCGCGATAGAAGGAAATGTTGACAGCCTGGCCCGACACATGCGGGAAGATTATAATGTACGAAAATCTCTTCCGGTTTCGCTCCTTCCTCAGACAGAAGATCTCTTTTCATTCCTTGAGAATTCTCCCCTTGTGGCCGGATTTCGCATGTGCGGGGCTGCCGGAGGTGGCACTGTTGCCGCCATCGCAACAGAGGGAAGATCCGATTTTCTCAAATCAGAGGCGACTAATCTGGGCTACCAGATACTTGAACTGAAACCCAAAAGTGGAGGCATAACCATTGACGCTTGATGATGCATACACTGTCAGTCAAATCACTCGAATTATCAAAACCCAGCTGGAGGTACCCGCGCTATCCAGGATATGGGTTGTGGGAGAGGTGACCTCTCTATCCAGCTCCCAGGCCGGGCACATCTATTTTTCAATGAAGGACCAGAACGACACAGTATTGCCCTGCACTTTTTTTGCAAATTTTGCCCGGACTCTGGACTTCCAACTGGAAAATGGCTCAAAACTTTACGCATTCGGCATGATTACCGTGTACGACAAGCGCGGCACCTATCAGCTCAACGTCATGAAGGTCGTACCGGCGGGAGAAGGTGAACTCGCACTGAAGCTGAAACAACTGAAAGATAAGCTCCAGAAAGAAGGCCTGTTTGACGAAACCCATAAGAAACCGGTCCCTGCCATACCAGGAAAAATCGGACTCATCACCTCTCCAAACGGTGCAGCAATCCGGGACTTTCTGCGAATGATTCAAGCTGCCCCAAGGCTTTCGGTTGTACTGTTTCCTGCGTCGGTCCAGGGAGCGGAAGCAGCGTCCACCATCATTCGAGGTCTTGAACTTCTGGATAAAATGGAAGACGTGGACACAATTGTGATAACCCGGGGAGGGGGTAGCGAAGAAGACTTGTTCTGCTTCAATGATGAAGCACTGGCACGGGCTATTTTTGACTGCGAGACCCCGGTGGTTTCGGCTATCGGCCACGAAAAAGACACGCCCATCTCCGACCTGGTTGCTGACCTTCGCCTGCCGACACCTACAGCCGCTGGGCGCTATTTTGCCGAGAATGTACAGGGCATGGGGCTACAGCTTCTGAAAGTTCGCGATACCCTTGTCACCGCTATGCTCCGTCAACGGGATCGGAACCCCGAAATTACAAAATTTTATATGGTGGCGGAAAGACTGCGTGACCAGCTACTTCGTTTTCTCCCGGAACGGGAACAACAGTTGGATGGCCTTGCTGATAATCTCATAGTCGGCATGAAACGACATCTGAACACAAAAGAAACACATTTTCAGAGCATTGAGAAAAGCCTCCACCCTGCCTATATGCGGGAACGGATAGGGGTTTTTCATCATCGTCTTCAGGCCCTGTCCGGACAGCTGGCTGCCAACATAACCGGACGGTTGGATAAGTGCGATCAACAACTGAATGCACTCGCAAGGACCCTCAACGCGGTAAATCCGCTCAACGTTCTGGAGCGGGGATTTACCGCTACATTCACGAAGGATGGGAAAAAACTGCTCCGAAAAGTGGAGCAACTTCATATCGGTGATACAGTCAACATTCGCTTTGTTGACGGATTCGCGCTCTGTCATGTACTCTATAGTGAGAAAAAGGAGCAGTCATGAGTCAAAAAAACTTTGAACTAAAAATGAATCGTCTGGAAGAGATCGTCGAAGCCATCAACGGGGGTGACCTGGCATTGGAAGATGCATTGGCCCGGTTTGAAGAAGGCGTCGCCCTCATCCGGGAGCTTTCCGCTGAACTGGGAGAAGCCAGAGGGAAAATTACGAAATTTGTTGAGACGCTGAACCAGGAGGTCTCCCTCGATGTCCCGGACAATTCCTGAGCAGCTGGCAGAACTGAAGGATTTTTTTGAAAAAGAAGCCGAAAGTCTCTTCCCCGGCAATCTCTTCCAAGCACCAGCACTGGGGGAAGCAATGGCTTACTCCTACCATGCCGGAGGCAAACGAATCCGCCCAATCCTTGCCCTCGCTGCCGCGAAAGTACTGGGGAAAGATCCCGGACTGGTTGTACCCGCAGCGTTGGCCATTGAGATGATTCATACCTATTCCCTGATTCACGATGACTTACCGGCAATGGACAACGACGATTTCCGACGGGGGAGGGCCACCAGCCACAAGGTGTACGGGGAAGCATTGGCAATACTGGCCGGAGATGGCCTGTTGACGGAGGCTTTCCATGTGGCCGCAGGCGGAATGGATGACAGCATTTCACCTTCCGGAAAACTCCGATTCATTAGAGAACTGTCCAGGGCCGCCGGAATTCGCGGTATGGTGGCAGGACAGGTAATGGACATGGAACATCCGGACATCGGGGACGAGGTCTTTCTGGAACAGCTCCACATGAGAAAAACCGGCGCCATGATTCAAATTTCCTGCCTCGTGCCCGCTTTCCTGTGGGATGTCCCCGAAAAACCATGGCACTCATTGAAGAAATACGGAGAGAAAATCGGGCTCCTGTTTCAGGTTGTGGACGACATCCTGGACGAAACAGCCACCCTCGCCCAGCTCGGCAAAACACCGGGAAAGGATTTGAAACAACACAAAATCACATACCCTGCACTCTACGGACTGGACGGTGCCGCTGAACTCGCCGATTCCCTTCTCCATGAAGCACTTCAGGCACTGGAAGATATTCCGGAATCCCAACTTCTTGCTGGAATCGCCAGATTCATCGCAAAAAGAAGTCACTGATATGCCCAATCTTTTGACCCTGCTGGCCATATCCGTTTCCCTTGCCATGGATGCACTGGCAGTTTCAATCTCCACCTCCGTCTTCCTTGGAGATATCTCCAGACGACAAGCCTTTCGAATCTACTTTCACTTCGGTCTCTTCCAGGCACTCTACCCCGTGATCGGGTGGCTGGCCGGGAACACAATCAGCGCACATCTTCTGGGATGGAACAAATATATTGCCTTTGCTCTGCTCCTCGGTGTGGGCATCAAAATGATCTGGGATGCCATCATCGAGGGAGAGGAAATTAAGCGAAAAGACCCGACAAGGGGCATACTACTCATGGCGCTATCCACCAGCGTCAGCATTGATGCACTTGCAGTGGGCGTCAGTTTTTCCCTCCTAGGGATGTCTATCATCCTCCCTGCCATCATAATTGGCATTGTAACTGGAATTATTTCCTATCTCGGGATTCAGTTCGGGAGATTACTGGGGCAGAGCTTCGGCTATAAGGTATCCATAGCCGGCGGGTTCGTTCTCATTGCCATCGCTCTGAAAATTCTGCTTTTCTGAAGGAGTCCTGAAAAGGGGTCATTCATTTCTCCAAAAAGCGCTACACTCCCGTCGTCAACCACAGCAAGTCCCACCTGGAAGTGAGGTCTGTCACCTTTCTCCATTTTCCAGAATTTGGTCCCACAGGACCAATGCAGGGCATAAAGCACACTTACATCGAAAGATGACAAAAAAAACGGGCCTCGATCCTTTTTCACATCACATGAGCGCTCAACTATCTGGCACAACCCTTGCTTTATTGAGGGCGACGACTGAAACAAGGGAGGTCAAAATGAAAAGAGTAACAATTCTTGTACTGGCACTGTTTGTGGTCCTGTCCGTTCAGGCCCGGGACGTAACCTACGAGCAGAGCAATGTCTATGTCGGTGTGAGAGCAGGAACCCTGCTGGTGGACAACATGGGGGAGGGTCGGGACGTCAGCTTTGGAGCTATGTTCGGCATCAAATTCAATGACGCGATGGGAATCGAATTTTCCTACGACAATCAATTCAATGGCATGTTTGGAACCGGCTGGTCCACCGACGCCTACCAGGCATCTCTGCTCCTCTATCTGCCCGCTACACAGCAGGTTCAATTTTACTTTGTCGGCGGCGTCGGTCTCTACCGCTCCAGTTACAACTACTGGGCCAGTGATGGCTGGGACGACTACCTGATTTCCGACACCGAATACACGGATGCAGGTTTCCACGCTGGGGCGGGAATAGACATTTCCCTGTCTCCCAATGTAGCGCTGACACTTGATGGGCGTTACATCTTCGTGACCGAGGACGCCCCCGGAGACAACACCGCCGATGGTCTGCTGGCCACCGCCGGCTTTAAATTCCGTTTCTGACAGTCCGCATTTGTCAGTTGCTGGGTATCGTTTAAGAAAACAGGAAGCAAATTGCTTCCTGTTTTTCTTCAACCTTGCCCATCCTCTTGATCTCAACCTTCCGGTGCCTCTCTATTCTCCCTCAGTGTCCTCTGCGGTGGAGATGTCTTCTCTCGCCCTTTATTTCATAATTTTTATAGCCCTCATGAATTCCGAGACACAAGCTCTAATAATTTGCCGGGGTAGAATCTGTCCTTTTCCAGTTGACACAACGGCTGTGGCACGCTATCTTCTCTCACATGAGAAAATGGCGACTTCTACCAGTTTTGATCGTGGCTATCCTCTTGGGCACCACGATCCAGGCGGCATTTCATCATCACAAAGACGGAAAAAACCACCCCGAATGCCAGATCTGTCTGTTCCAACAGGCCACAGCAAACGGGGACACCGGATCTGCGCATCTGCCAGTTCTGACACCGCCGGAACCCACTGTTCCAAACTATATTGTCCTGAAATTCACCGGCGCCATTCTATCATTTCCCACCCTTTCCCGATCCCCTCCTCACCTCTCCTGATGAAGTAGAGATCATATCAACAACAAAGCATTCATGACTTATTCATTTTCTAAGGAGAGAACATGCGCAAACTAATTATCCTTGTATTCTGCTGCATCCTGTTCCAGTTCACACTGGCAGGGGCAGCCACCACCCACAAGCAAGAAAAGAAAAAGAAAAAAAAGAAGCAGGAACGCGTTGCGGAAACCGTTGTGGTAACCGCCGACCTTCACAAGCAGGAGACCTTTGACACAAGGCTGCCGGTAAGTGCACTGACAGCTGAACAATTGAAATTAACGGTCCCGTCCAATTTGGTTGACATGCTGAATTCAGCACCGGGAGTTACCGTTTCCCAGACCGGAAACGGCAGTGTTCGTCCCATGATTCGGGGCCTCTACGACGAACGGGTCCTGACCCTTATGAACGGGATCCGCCAGGGAGAACAGTTCGGCGGTGGCGACCACACCTATTCTATTGAACCGGGAATGATTCAGAACGTGGAAATTGTCCGGGGCCCCGCTTCCGTCATCTACGGTACCGATGCCATAGGCGGAGTGCTCAACTTCTTCACCAGGGGCTATGGCATGGACAGAATGCCTGAAAATGCTTTCTCCACCCTGTACCGTTCCGCAGTGGACGGCAACAGGGAATCCCTGTTTTACGGTACAGGCAGTGATAGATGGAAAGGATTTGTAGACATCGTCCGAAAAAACTTCAATGACATTGAAACTCCCGACGGCAAGTTAAAAAACAGCGGAACGAAAGGGATGTTCTACAACACCGGTATCAACTACGCAGACAACCATCATCAGTTTATCCTGAATTACTACGCCATGCAGGCAGATATTGGAATCCCTGAAAATCCCGACGCCGTGGATATGGGATTCAAAAACAATGAATACAAGCGGCTGCAGGCCCAATACAATTGGACAGACATTTCGCCAATTGTCCGGGGAATTCAAATTTCCGCCGCCACACAATATAAACATCGGCACATGTTCATTGAACTCCCCATGGATACGGGGCACAACACGACTATGGAAATTTTTCTGAATAAGGTAACCCGAACTGTCAATGCCCATACGCATCTGCTGCTCGGCAACCACCTGCTCACCTCCGGGGTCAATCTCTTTGACGAAAGCGCATGGTCCAGCCGCCGCCTTGGTACCCGGACCCTTGCGGACGGTCAATGGGAAACGGAAATGACAGTTGGAGTCATCCCTCCGTCGGACCGGACCGGCATCGGTGCTTTTGTTCAGGATGAATGGTCCAAAGCAGATAATTTTAACGTTACCGGCGGGTTTCGGGTGGACAGGATTGAATCCCGGGCACCCCTCACACCGGGGTACAGCTACAGCGGCGTGAAACACACCGATAGTCATGCTACCGGAACACTGGGGCTGCTTTATCACCTGGGCACCGATACAAATATCTTCTCTAACTTCGGCACCGCATTTCGGGCTCCGTCCTTGCTGGAAAGGTTCTTCTACGGAGCACATCAGGACTCGGTGGACATCGGAAACCCCAACCTTGTTCCGGAAATTGGAAATAATTTTGACCTTGGTATCCGTACACGGGGAAATTGGTATTCACTGGCGTTGAGTCTGTTTCGCAACCGGATCAGTCACTATATTGCAGAGCTCAAAACCGGAGAAACCGACCCGGCCACCGGCCTTGAAATTCACACCTGGTCCAACCTTTCCCGGATTACCTTGAAAGGTGCAGAACTGGAAGGTCACGTCTGGTTTTCCGACAACTTATCCTACAGGGGCTCTGTATCACTTGTTCAGGGCAGCGACGACTTAACCGGCGATGACCTCCCGGACATGCCACCGGTAAGAATTGTCAATGAAGTATCGTTGAAAAGGGTAAACGGGATTCTCGGAAGCAAAGGCTGGGCAAAACTGTCTATACTGACCGCCCTTCGCCAGAGCAGAATCGCCGCATTTGAGTCCGAAACTGCCGGTCACACCATCTTCAACCTGTTTGCCGGATTGGACTGGAAGAACGCTTCCATTAATCTTGGGGCCCGAAACCTCACGGACAAAAGTTATCACGATCATCTCTCCAGGATTCACTACATGAACGAACAGCCGGGACGGAGCATTGACCTCAATGTAACGTGGCGATTCTGAGTCTCTGCGGCAGTGCCGCAGGAACTCAGAACCGCCGCTGTGCGGAGCAGGCAAATCGCCTGCTCCGATTCTTTCCCATCTTTTCCAGATCTGCCCTGACTCAAACTCAGATTCAGACTTGGATTCAGCTCCAAACCGTGATGTTTTTGCACCCCTTTTCTCGATTTCAATGACGAAAATGAGCTATAATCCCCGTGGAACGGAAAATCTGTTTGATTGACTGGAGCGATACAGATGAAACTTTTTTTAATGGTTATTGGATTTACCTTGCTTGTGGAAGGGATAATGCCATTTTTTCTCCCGGAGACATACCGGAAAGCGATTCGGCAGATTGCGTCAACGAAACCTGCCACACTTCGGCAGATCGGACTGGCCGTCATCCTCACAGGATTGGTTATCCTTTACATCGTGAAGGAACTGTTATGAACAAAGTATTACTGGATGGGAATTCCCTGACACTGGAAGATCTCATCGCAATCGGGGAAGGCAAAAATACTGTAGGACTTTCCGATGAGGCGCGTGCCTGGATTCAGCAAAGTCGGGATGTTGTAGACACCATCGTGGCAGAAAATCGGGTGGTGTATGGCGTTACCACAGGATTTGGTAACTTCGCCACCGTTACCATACCCCATGAAAAAGTGGAAGAACTGCAGTATAACCTGCTTCGCTCACATGCGGCAGGCGTGGGCACCCCCTTCCCTGCTGATATTGCCAGAATGATCATGGTGCTTCGGGCCAATGTACTGGCAAAGGGCCGCTCCGGAATTTCCATAGAAGTACTGGACCTGCTTGTTGAGATGATCAACCGGAACGTCATTCCACTGATTCCCGAAAAAGGCTCCGTTGGCGCATCCGGCGACCTGGCCCCGTTGGCTCACCTGGCCCTGGTGCTCATTGGCGAAGGACGGGCACGTCTGAAAGACAAGGAAGGCACCGGAGCGGAAATCCTGAAAATGGCCGGACTCGAACCATGCCGCCTCAGGGCCAAAGAAGGCCTTGCGCTGATCAACGGTACACAGGTCATGACTGCCGTAGGAGCAAAGGCGCTGCATCAGGCAAAGCACCTTGCTACACTGGCCGACATTGCCGGAGCCATGACACTGGAAGCCTCCAAGGGTACCGTTACAGCGTTTGACGAACGGATCCACCTTGAAAGACCCTACGCGGGGCAGATAACCTGCGCAACCAACATGCGAGCTCTACTGGAAAATAGTGAAATCGCCCAGTCCCACAGAGACTGCGGCAAAGTGCAGGATAGCTACACGCTTCGCTGCATTCCCCAGGTTCACGGTCCGGTTCGGGAAACCATCTCCTTCGTGGACCGGATGCTTCAAATCGAAATGAATTCCGCAACCGACAATCCCATGGTATTTGCGGAACAAAGCGAACTGGTTTCCGGTGGAAATTTCCACGGCGAATCTGTGGCATTCTGGATGGATTACCTGCGGATTGCAATCTCAGAGCTGGCCAACATCTCGGAGCGGCGCACCGAAAGACTGGTCAATCCGGTGCTGTCCGAACTCCCCGCCTTCCTCGTGGAAGACGGTGGACTCAACTCCGGATTTATGCTGGCCCACGTCACCGCTGCCGCGCTGGTGTCTGAAAATAAAGGTCTGTGCCACCCTGCCTCCGTGGACTCCATTCCCACGTCCGCCAACAAAGAGGACCACGTAAGCATGGGTACCATCGCGGCCCGCAAAACACTGGAAGTCGCGGATAATGTGGCAAACGTCATCGGGATTGAGATCCTCGCCGCCGCCCAGGGACTGGAATTTCTGAAACCACTTATGCCGGCAAAGCCGCTGATTCCGGTAGTGGAGAAAATACGCGAAAAAATTGCACCCTGGGACAAAGACCGCTACATGGCGGCCGACCTCGAAGCCATCCGTACCCTCATGGATGACGGCACGCTGGTGGACGCGGCCCGGAGTATCGCCATTGATCTGAAATAGGTAATACATAGAAATATAGAATAATGTGTAATGGAGGAAAACCATGAAACGTGAGATTCACCCGCCAACCGGCACAAAACTCACCTGCAAGAACTGGCTCATTGAAGCCCCCTACCGGATGATTCAGCATAACCTCGACCCGGACAACGCAGAAAATCCCGATGAACTTATCGTCTA